>DATNKN010000207.1:0-7647 GCA_035603375.1 Solirubrobacteraceae bacterium | reverse complement strand
CGATCAGCCGCACCTCGGCTTCCACAACGGCCGGGTCGAGCCGATCGAGGATCGCTGGGAGCGGATGATCGCTGGAACCCCATGGGTTGCGTCGTGCACCGTGACGGTGGACGCCGACGATGTGGAGATCTGCTCGGGCCCCGAGGCGGGAGACGCGCTGTCCTACGCCGCGTTTGGCGAGTATGGGGTGCGCGAGTTCTTTACCCATGTGCGCTTTCACAAGCACGAGGACGACAGGATTGTGGTGCACCTGCTGGTGGAGCTATATGCGCGCTCTCTGGAGGAGGCCACCGACGTACTTGAATCGGCCGCCAGGGGCGGGCTGACGATCACCTCGCTCGCAGAGGAGTCCCGCCCTCCAGCATCGGCCGGAGAACCGCACGAACACGATTAGCGCGGACTCCGGTCATCATCTGACCGGATGAGCGCTCTCGCAGCGAAGATACTGCTGGCCCCGATGTTCGTGATCGCGGCGTCGCTGACGGCGCGGCGCTATGGCGCGCGGATCGGCGGGCTGGTGGGCGGGCTGCCGGTGGTGGCGGGCCCGATCCTGCTGGTGTTCGCGCTCGATCACGGGCCGACGTTTGCCGCTGGCGCGGCCGCGGGGACACTGCTGGGGCTCGTATCGCTACTCGCGTTCGTCATGGTGTATGCACGGCTTGCGAGCCACCTGAACTGGGCGGCGAGTCTTATTTTGGGATGGGGGGCGTTCTTTGTGATGACAGCGGCTCTCAGCGCCGTCACTTTGGGCCCTGACCCAGCGCTCGCGGTGGTGATCGTGGCGATCGGTCTGACGCTGCTGGTGCTGCCGCAAGCTCAGGGAGAGCCGCCGAACCTGGTCAGACTCCCGGCATGGGACCTGCCGTTGCGCGGACTGAGCGCGCTGGCGCTCGTGCTCGCGCTGACCGCCGTGGCAGGCCAGCTGGGGCCGAAACTGAGCGGACTGCTCGCGCCGTTTCCGGTGATCACGAGCGTGCTCGCGGTGTTTACGCACGCTCAGCACGGCGAGCGCGAACTGCGCCTGATTATGCGTGGCCTGGTATTGGGCCTGGTGGCGTATGCGCTGTTTTGCTTCGTGCTGGCGGTGTCACTGGAAGCCCTCGGGACCGCCGAGGGCTTCCTGCTCGCGACACTCGCAGCGCTTGCGACCCAGGCGGTGGCGCTGACCGTCACCTGGCGTCGCCGCGGGCTGGCGGCTGAGCCCGAGCCGGCGGCCGACCCGCTCTAGCGCGGTCCAGCCGCAACACAGAGCGCCACCGGTGTTGTGCGACCGCCGCGACGCACCGTCCTGCGCCCTTTCTAGGCGGAGAGCCGCTGCTCGAGCGCGAGCAGCTGCTCGTGTACCTCGACGGGAAGCCGATCGAACTTGCCGAGATGCTCGTGGAAGTGGGGTAGCTGGGCCTTCCACTCAGCGAGATCGACCTGCAACAGCTCGGTGATGTCCTGCTCTGAGATATCGAGGCCGGTCGTGTCAAGCCCGTCCGGGCCGACGGGCGGCATCGCCCCGATTGGCGTGTCCACAGCGGCACCATGACCGGCACAGCGCGCGAACACCCACGCAAGGACGCGCGAGTTCTCGCCGTAGCCGGGCCACAGAAAACGCCCGCTCTCATCCTTGCGGAACCAGTTAACGTAGAAGATCTTTGGCAGCTTGGCCGGGTCGGCCTGCTTGCCGATCTTCAGCCAGTGGGCGAAATAGTCAGCCATGTTGTAACCGCAGAAGGGCAGCATCGCGAACGGGTCGAAGCGCAGCTCGCCGACCGTGCCGGCGGCGGCGGCGGTCTTCTCAGAGCCCATCGTCGCGCCGAGGAACACGCCGTGCTCCCAGCTGAGCGCCTCGGTGACAAGCGGCACCACGGTGGAGCGTCGTCCGCCGAAGAGGATCGCGCTGATCGGCACCCCGGCGGGGTCCTCCCACTCACGAGCAATCGCCGGGTCCTGATCGGCGGGGACCGTGAAGCGCGCGTTGGGGTGTGCCGCAGGCGCATCGGAGGCTGGTGTCCAGTCGTTGCCGCGCCAGTCCACGAGATGCGCAGGCGCCTCGCTGGTCAGGCCCTCCCACCAAACGTCGCCGTCGTCGGTGAGCGCGCAGTTGGTGAAGATCGTGTTCGACTCGACGGTGCGGATCGCATTGGGGTTGGTGTCTTCGCCGGTGCCGGGAGCGACGCCGAAGAAGCCGGCCTCCGGGTTGATCGCGTAAAGGCGACCGTCCTCACCGAACTTCATCCAGGCGATATCGTCGCCGACCGTCTGCACGTCCCAGCCGGGGAGTGTTGGGATCAGCATCGCCAGGTTGGTCTTGCCACAGGCCGAGGGGAAGGCGGCCGCGATGAACTTGACCTCCTTCTCGGGCGAGGTGAGCTTGAGGATCAGCATGTGCTCGGCCATCCAGCCCTCGTCGCGGGCCATCACCGAGGCGATGCGCAGGGCGAGACACTTCTTGCCGAGCAGCGCGTTGCCGCCGTAGCCCGAACCGTAGGAGGTGATCTCGCGGGTGGCGGGGAAGTGGACGATGTACTTGTTATCGGCGTTGCACGGCCAGGGAACGTCCTCCGCCCCATCTTCGAGTGGCATCCCGACCGAGTGCAGACATGGGACGAACTCGCCGTTATCGCCGAGCGCATCGAGGGCTCCCGTGCCCATGCGAGTCATGATGCGCATCGAGACGGCCACATAGGGGGAATCTGAGAGCTGCACGCCGATCTGGCTCTTGTCGGAGCCGAGCGGACCCATTGAGAAGGGGATGACGTACATCGTGCGGCCGTGCATGCAGCCCGCGAACAGCTCTTTGAGAGCTTCCTTCATCTCTTCGGGGTCGCGCCAGTTGTTGGTGGGCCCCGCTTCGGTCTCGCTTGGCGAGCAGATGAACGTGCGGTCCTCGACGCGGGCGACGTCGCCGGGATCTGAGAAGCCGAGGTAGGAGTTGGGGCGCTTGGCGTCGGAGAGTCGCTTGAACGTGCCAGCGTCGACGAGCAGCTGGCAGAGGCGGTCGTACTCCTCGGCGGAGCCGTCGCACCAGTGGATGGCGTCGGGCTCGCAGAGCGCGGCGATCTCCTCGACCCACGTCAGCAGGCGCTCGTTGTTCGTGTTGGGGGCGGTGGCGGCGGTGGTCTCCATGACGTGCGAGCGGCTCCTTGCGATGTCGCGGTGGCGTGCGCCTAGCGGCGCTGGCGCACGGGAATGGCGCCAGGGAACGGAAAAACGCCCTCGGGGGCGCTCCCGAAAGCCTATCGCACTGCTTACTCGACGTTGCCCTCCGCGCCAGGACCGCCTGGATTCCGGCGTGGCACGAGTACGAGCCGCTTGAACTCAGCAACAAGCACGCCGTCCTGGTTGTAGACGCGTGTGTGCACCTTGACGGTGCCGCGGTCGGGCTTGGACTGGGACTCGCGCTTCTCCAGCACCTCGGACTCGCAGAAGAGCGTGTCGCCGTGGAAGACGGGTGCGGGGTGCTTGAGCTCTTCGGTGGCGAGGTTGGCGATCGCCTTGCCGGAGACATCTGAGACGGACATGCCGAGCGCGAGCGAGTAGACGAGCGGACCCACCACCACATTGCGTTTCTGCTGCGATTTGGCTGCATAGACGTCGTTCAGATGCAGCGGATGATGGTTCATCGTGATCAGACAGAAGAGGTGGTCGTCTGACTCGGTGACGGTCTTGGCGGGCCAGTGCTTATAGGTGGCGCCGACCTCGAACTCCTCCAGATAGCGGCCGTAGGGGTGGGCGCCGCTTGCCTCGCGGGCGGCCTGCTCGGTCTCGACGGGGTGGGTATCGCTCATGGGTGGGCTGGGTCTCCTGTGGTGCGTGGGTGAGGTTGAACCGAGGGGGAACTCTAGTGTGGAGCAACCCGATAGCGTTCACAGCCGCACTTCAACACGGCCCGCAGCCCGCCGTCTGACCAGGAGAAGACCCTTGCGCAACCCCAGAGCCTTCGACAAGCCCCTCGCCATCGGCGCGCCCGAGCCGGCGAGAGAGATCCCCTTCAAGCCGTCGCGAATGATCCATTTCCTCGACCTCTCGAACGAGAAAATGGTCGAAAAGGTGCCAGCCATCGCACCAACCGTGGACATCCTGCTTGGCAACTTGGAGGACGCCGTGTCGGTGGACCGCAAGGAGGCCGCGCGCGCTGGCCTGATCAAGGTGGGCCGCGAGATGGATATGGGCGAGACGGCGCTGTGGACGCGCGTCAATTCTCTCGAGTCGCCGTGGGTGCTCGATGACCTGACCGAGATCGTGACCGAGATCGGCGACAAGATCGAGGTCATCATGGTCCCGAAGGTCGAGGGCCCATGGGACATCCACTACGTGGACCGACTGCTGGCGCAGCTGGAGGCAAAGGCCGGTATCGAGAAGCCGATCCTCGTACACGCGATCCTCGAGACGGCGCTCGGTGTGGCCAACTTGGAGGAGATCGCGGCGGCAAGCCCGCGCATCCAGGGCATGAGCTTCGGCCCTGCGGACCTGGCGGCCTCGCGGCGCATGAAGACGACGCGCGTGGGCGGTGGGCACCCCGGCTACCGCACGATCGCCGATCCCGACGCCGAGAACCCCGAGCTGCCGCGCGCAAGCTACCAGCAGGACCCATGGCACTACTCGATCGCACGCATGGTGGACGCGTGTACGGCGGTCGGCGCACTCCCCTTCTACGGCCCCTACGGAGACATCAAGGACGAGCTGGGCTGTGAGACGCAGTTCCGCGCCGCCTTCCTGCTCGGCTGCGTCGGCGCATGGTCGCTGCACCCCGTACAGATTGGGATCGCCAGGAAGGTGTTCTCACCCGACCCCGAGGAGGTTATTTTCGCCAAGAAGGTGATCGAGGCGATCCCAGACGGACGCGGCGTGCACATGATCGACGGCAAGATGCAGGACGACGCCACTTGGAAGCAGTGCAAGGTGATGGTCGAGCTCGCCGAGATGCTGGCCCGCAAGGACCCGGAGCTGGCGGAGGCCTACGGCTTCGTGCCCGCGCGGGCATAGCCGCTTCCGCACCTGCTTTCGATCTGCTCGTACATCCGTCGAAATAGGCGCTGGGTGCGCCGGGCACCTCTGTACACTCGGCCGCGCTCGAGCATCCGCCGCCCAGCGGGTGACAAACCGACAGATTGGGGCCAGCATGTTGCGCAGCGCACTCAGAAGCGGCCTCGTGCCAGGAGCGGTCGCGCTGCGACTCGTCGCCGTGCTCCTCGGCATTTCCGCCGCGGCCATGCTGCCCGCGGCGGCACAGGCCAACAACCTCTTCACGCTCGACGCCCACGCCGACACGAGCGGTCCGATCGTCACCGAAGCGAGCGGAACCGGCTACGTGGCCTGGGACCGCCCGGCCGCAAGCGCCTCCGAACCGGACATCGTGCTGTTCTGCAAGATCCCGCGCGGCGGGACATGCACCGACCCGATCGCGCTTCCGCAGCCAGCCGGCAGCTACGAAGAGATCATCCAGCCGTTTGTCGTGCTCGGGAAAACGCCGGGTGTGGTCTACGTCGTCGGACCTCGCTACGTAAAAGCTGACGACACGGTGATCTGGACCTCGACCGACGGCGGCGCAGAATTCTCCCCCCCGAAGAAGGTCCCGGGAGGCTCTCCGGGCAAGACGGGCGTGGGCGATGTGCTGCTGGACCCGAACACGCCCGCCGGCGCCGGTCCGACCGAAGACTACTTCGGCATCGCCGGCAACAACCCTGGTCTCGGATTCGGCTTCACTGCCAACGAGGTCGTCTCGGGATCAACCTCCTTCAGCTTCGCCGAACCCGGTGCGGGCGGCGTCGGAAGCTCGACGCTCGGCTACGTCACCAAAACCGTCGAAGACTCCGCCACCAAAAAGCCGATCTATCCCGAGGTCGAGGCGTATTACAACGATGCATCCCCAGCGCCCGAAGTCTTCTTCTACCGCTATTACGCCAAGGAAGGCAATGTCGACGGCGAAGAAAGGGGCTGGGAAGGACCGATCAAGGTCAGCGACGGATACGTGCCGAGACTTGCAAGCGGTCCCGGCGGGCTGTTCATGCTCTCGACCGATATCGCACCTGGCGCATCGCATGAATCTCAGCCGTCGGCGATCGATGTGCGCAAGTTCAACGAAACTACCCGCACCTTCGGAGAACCGGTACAGATCGCCACGATCCCCACGTACACGGGCAGCCTGTTCAACTCGGGCGACATCTACGAGAACCCGGGAACCGGCGAGCTGTACGTTGCTCAGCCCCTCGTCGACGGTGAAGGCAACTACGTGATGCGCCTGTGGGAATCGAGCGATGGAGGACAGACCTTCCACGGCGAACGCAATATCGCGAACATCGGCTATGCCTACTCGGAAATTCCCCGCCTTGCAGTGGCGGCCGACGGCCAGGGCTGGCTCACGTTCAACGACGCCGGGGGCTTGGAGGTCGCCGACCTCAACGCCCTATCTACCTCCCCCCCGCCCCCGCCGCCATCGCCACCGCCGCCACCACCACCGCCTGTGGTGTCGTCGCTAACGATCCCCAACCAGACCGATGAGGTCAACGGCAAAGGCGACCTGTCTGTCGTCGTAGATTGCGCGGGCGTGAAGTGCACCGGCGACCTTGATCTGCTCGCAAAGTTCAAGAAGACCACGGGCAAAGGCAAAAAAAAGAAAACAAAGATCGTGGTCCAGACGATCGGCACCGCCTCGTTCAACTCGCTCAACCTCGGCGTCGACACGCTGTCGATAAAACTCAATAGCCATGGTAAGAGCCTGCTAGCGATCGGCGGCTACAAACTGAGCAGCACCGCCAGCGCCAGCTACCTCTCCGGCTCGGTCTTCAAGACCGCTACGGGCACCGTGAAGCTCAAGGGTCACAAACCGTCGAAAAAAGCCGTACTCAAAGCGATCAAACCGTAGGGAGATGGAGCTGCGCGATCGGGATCGTGCCTGCAGGGACATGGCACGGATGTCCTAAAATCAGCACATCGTGCGCCATTGGGCTTGAGGTGCGTAAATCCACACATGGCGTAGTTTCGTGCTAATGTAGGGATATGCACACATCCGCAAAGCCCGATGAGCAGCCCTTTCGTATCTACACCACCGCCTCCCTGGGCCATGCAGTAAGGCACTACCGCGAAGAGGCCGGCCTAACTCAGGCGGAGCTTGCTGAGCAGGTCGGAATCGACCGAACATACCTCTCACGGCTCGAGAAAGGCGAGGGAACCGAGCAGCTGCGTCGCGTCATCGTGCTGCTGCGCCGCCTGGGCGTGCGCGCAACCCTGCAGCACGCCGACTGGTGATGAGCGACCGTCTGGCCATCTGGCTGTATGACACGAAGGTCGCTACCGTCGAGCAGGAGCGTCGGCGGATGCGCCTTCAGTACACGCCACAGGCCATCCAAACGTTTCCCGCCGGCACACCGCTGCTATCTCTGCAACTGGGCCTCACGCGGGAGCGATTTCCAAATGGGGTGGTTCGCTCGTTCCTCGACGGCCTCTTGCCCGAGGACGACGCAAGACGCCTGATCGCCCAAGACCTTGGTCTGAGAGCAGACGATACGTTCGCTCTAGCTAGGGCGCTTGGGCGCGACTGTGCCGGCGCGCTCGTGATCCAGCCAGACGACGACGAGCCTCCACCGCCGGCGAGCACGCTGACCGCCGAGCCGCTGAATGAAGCGGAGATCGCGCACCTCGTTGAAAATCTCCGCA
>DATNKN010000200.1:0-2632 GCA_035603375.1 Solirubrobacteraceae bacterium | reverse complement strand
CGCGGAGCGCGCAGCTACGGCTTGGATCCCCGCGTAGCCAGCGACGCCACCCAGCGCGAGAAGCAGTGCGCATACGCGGCGTCTAGCAATAGACACGCTCGTGTCCCTCTCCGGTCCACCGACGTCAGCCACGGAAGCAGTCTACGCAGGCAAGCCCGTTGGAGATCACAATCCTGGACGCGTATCGATCCACCTTGCAGTGACCGTAGCACCGCCGCCGACGGCGCTGATGGGGCCGTTTATGCCCGCGATCGAGGCTTCGGACAAACGTCGAGGTCCACCGAGCGACACCAACGCTCGTCGAAATCGCCTCAAGTCTCCGACTCGCTGGGCCGACGGTGTGCACAATGTCCTGCGTGGCCCTAGACGAGAACTCAAGCTATCTGCGTCACCGCGCCCTCGGCAGCACGGCCCTGTACAAGGTCCTCTCCGATAGCGAGGGGATTGTGACGGCCTCGGTCGTATCCGCTCCGGGCCTCGAGCCGGGAACTAGCGTCAGGTTCCTCGCGCGCGTGGCGGAGACGATGGAGCGCTATCACGGCGCCACGAGCTGCACGCCCGTACGGGCCCGCTCGCGCTCATTCCGGCGCTTGGCCGGAACGCTCGCGCCTCGCTGAGCTCCGGCCACCCGTCACGTTATTAATCTGAGAAACCGCGAAACATTCTCGCTCGGATGTTGTTATGACGTCCAGGAGTGGTATGTTTCGCCCCAAGCGCCAAATCTCCGCAAGGCTCGGAGAGCCGGGGAACCAAATATTCATGGGGCGAATCTCGTGGGAACACGCGTAGCGCACTCTCTTAGCGCGAGCCCGACAGCTAACCCGGTAGGCCTCGAAAAGAGAGGTTGCCATGATTCCGCATGATGTCCATCTGCCAGGAAGCCGCAGCAAGCGCGTCCTGCGCCTGCGTTCGCTCAACAGCGAGAGCGCATATCGCGAAGTGAGCCGCTCCGGCCCGGTGGTCGAGCTCGAGGTATTGAGCGCCCCGGGGCTCAAGCCAGGAACACACCTGCGCGTGACGTCCGCCGCGGTCAGAGCGATGCGGCCCGATGTGCGTAGCGCCGGCGAGGAACTCGCTCGCGTTTCCCGGCAGGCAGTGCGCTTCCTGATCGGCCACCGGCCGAAGCTGCGCCTCCCCGCGGCCTAGCGGCCAGGCGGGCGGCAGGACTCAGTCCGCCCGCCGCGGACTAGTTGTTCGCACGATTTTGCCCGCCTTTAGCTGCGGGTGAGATCAGTTTTTCGCTGCGGGGGAGATTTTTCACGTATACACCTCCGCCGATCCCCACATAATGCCGGGGGTGCGCTACGAAGAACAACCCCGGCTGGTGAGCCCTCGCCCGCCCAGCCCGGTGATCAGTGCAGTGGTCCCGACGCTGAACGAAGCCAGCAACCTTCCTCACGTCTTGACGCGCATCCCTGCCTTTGTCGACGAGGTCGTCCTCGTCGACGGACACTCGGTCGATGACACGATTGCCGTCGCCAGGATGATCCGCCCCGACATCCGGGTGGTGCTCCAAGACGGGAACGGCAAGGGCAACGCCCTCGCTTGCGGCTTCGCGGCCGCTTCGGGCGACATCATCGTGATGCTCGACGCTGACGGCTCGACTGACCCGGCCGAGATTCCACAGTTCGTCGACGCGCTGCTCGCCGGTAGCGACTTCGCCAAGGGCTCACGGTTCTTGCGAGGCGGTGGCAGCGCCGACATAACCCCGATCCGTAGCGCCGGCAACCGGGCGCTCGGCAGGGTCGTCAACCTGCTCTTCCGCACCCGCTACACGGATCTCTGCTACGGCTACAACGCTTTCTGGCGCGACTGCCTGCCCCACATGCAGGTCGACTGCGCAGGCTTCGAGGTGGAGACGCTGATCAACGTGCGAGTCGCGCGGGCGCGGCTGACCGTCACCGAGGTTCCGTCGGTCGAGTACGAGCGCCTCCATGGCGAGAGCAACCTCAATGCGGTGCGAGACGGGGTGCGGATTCTGCGCACGATCGTCCGCGAGCGCGTCCGCCTGCGCAGGGTACGCCCCGACTCAGAGGCCTGGCGCCCGCCGTTCGCGGAGCTCCACGCGGTGCCCCTCGAGGGGCAGATCCGAGCGCTACCCGCCAACGGCGGCCTGCGCTCGGTGCACTGATCAGGCTGAGCTCGATCAGGCGTCTCGGCGCTTGAATAGCGTCACTATCCCGGCGCTGATCACGACCGAGTAGATCGCCAGCATCAGCAGGGCGTGGTAGTAGCTCGAGTCGCTGTTGCCGCCGTGCGAGAGCGCCTCAAGGAGGTGTGCCGGCAGCCAGTTGTTGCCGCCCGACCAGACCCCGGCGCCGACGATGATCGCCTCGATCGGGAGGAAGTAGATGACGGCGACGGGGATCGAGACGGCGGGGGAGCGCAGCAGGATCCCGAGCGCGGCTCCGAAGACGCCGTAGAAAGATGCCGCGAGAAAGGCGTGAAAGACCGCCTGGAAGAGGTCATTGAGGCCGCTGGAGCTCGTCCAGGCCGAGGTGCTGATGCCCTTCCCGGGCGCGAGGAGAAAGGCGACGGCAATCGAGATCCCGATCGCGACGATCACGACGACGAGGATGAAGCTGACCATCGCCAGGAACTTGCCCGCAAGGAACTGGCCGCGGCGGGGCTC
>DATNKN010000185.1:0-7850 GCA_035603375.1 Solirubrobacteraceae bacterium | reverse complement strand
CGATCTGGCCGAGCGGTTGCGCAAACGGGGCGCTGCCCGCCCCGATCACGCCAACCACGCCGTATGGCTCATAGGCGATGCGGGCGCGCTTGGTCAAGAACAGCGAGCGATGAACCCCCACGCGCCGCGGGCCGAGCATCTTCGCCCCGTCCTGTGCGACCCACTTCAACGCGTCGATGGCGGCCAGCAGCTCGAGTGCCGCCACCTCCGTACGCGGGCGGCCCTGCTCGTCAGCGATCGTCTCCCGCAGATCGTCGAACTCGTCGACGATCGCCTGCGCCATGCGGCGCATATAGCGCGCACGGTCCTCCAGGCGCAAGAGCGCCCACAGGGGCTGCACCTTGGCGACTTGTGCGACGACTTCGCGGAGGTCCATCTCAGTGGCGTCCAGGCTCATTTGAATACTTCAAGTTTCCCGAGAGGGTGCCGAGGAGGATTGTCGAACCATGCACTTGGTGGCACACATTACGAGACTCGCCGGTTCGCGAGGAGGGGGCGTACCCATGGGGGGGCACAAGGTGCATGGAGTTCTCAGGGCAGCGATCGCAGGGTCGCTGGCGATAGTGCTGGTTATGGGCATCGCCGCGTGCGGGTCCTCCTCGACGTCCTCGGGCACAGGCACGGCCACGGTACTGATGGGCACGCCGCCAGACTCGCTGGACCCGGGCCTGGGGGCGACCACGCAATCGTATGAGGCGACGTGGCTCGCATACACCGGCCTGGTCACCTACGCGCACGCCGAAGGCGAAGCGGGAACCAAGCTGATCGCCGGTCTCGCGCAGACCTTGCCGACCGTTACCAACGGCGGCAAGACCTACACGTTCACGCTGCGCAAGGGGCTCGTCTACTCAAACGGTGCGCCCGTGAAGGCCTCTGACTTCACTCACGCGATCGAGCGCGCGATCAAGCTGGGCTGGACTAATAAGAGCTTCCTCACAGAAAACATCGTCGGAGCCGAAGCGTTTGACTCAGGCAAGGCATCCTCGATATCCGGCATCCTCACCAACAACGCGACTGGCAAGATCGCGATCCAGCTGGTAGCACCCTACGGCCCGTTCCTGAACGTGCTCGCGTTCCCGGCGGCGGGCCTGGTCCCCGGCGGCACGCCGATGAAAAGCCTTGCCAACGAACCGCCTCCGGGGGTTGGTCCGTATGAGATCCAGAGCGTCGTGCCCAACAAGTCCTTTGCGATGGTGCGCAACCCCCACTGGTCGGAGGAGGCGATTCCCGGCATCCCGGCGGGACACGTGAACGTGAATGTGAAGATCGTGTCCAACAACCAGACCGAGGCCGAGCAGGTACTCGACAACAGCGCCGACGTGTTCGACTACAACGACACGATCCCGCCGACGCTGCTGACGCAGGTCGAAAGCCAGGCCAAAGAACGCTACGCCAAGGAGCCCACCGTCTCCGGCGAGTATTTCTTCCTGAACACCAAAGAAGCGCCGTTTAGCAATCCGCTGGCGCGCGAGGCCGTTACCTACGCGCTCAATCGTCAGGCGCTGCAGCGCCTGGACAGCGGGATGCTCGATCCCGCGTGCTTCTTCCTGCCGGCCGGCATGCCCGGTCATCCGAGCGGTAAGTGCCCGTACGGCGAACCGACCGCCGAACCGAACATCGCCAAGGCCAAGGAACTGGTACGCCAGGCTGGCCTTCAGGGCACGCCGGTGACCGTGTGGGGCGGATCGCGCGCGCCGCACAAGGAATTCGTGGACTACTACGCAAGCATGCTCAACGCGATCGGGTTCAAAGCCAGCGAGAAGATCGTCGCCGATGCCCAGTACTACCAGACGATCGGCAACATCTCCAACAAAGTGCAAACGGGCTGGCTCTCCTACAGCCAGGACTTCCCCAACCCGATCGACTTCTACCAGTTGCTCGACGCCAAGTCGATCTCGCCCCAGGAAAACCACAACCAGAGCCAGGTTGACGATCCGCACATCCAAAGCGAACTTGCCGCTCTCGGTCCGGTGCCCTCCTCGCAGCTGAGCACAGTCGTCGGCCGCTGGCAGGCGCTCGACGAATACACCGCCAAGAAGGCATACATGGCGGTGTTCGGCTACGACGAGGTGCCGAAGTTCTTCTCCAACAAGATCAACTTCAAGGCCGCCGTGTTCCACCCCGTGTATGGCAACGACTGGAGCACGCTCGAACTGAAGTAGGGACGGCGCCGCCGGCGCTAAAGTCGTGCCCGCGACAGTGGCGATGAGTAGGTATGAGGACCCTCCTGCGCAATCGCGTGGCGTCCGCGTTCGCTGCGCTGTTCGTGGCGATCGTCGTGCTGTGCCTGCTCGCGCCGGTGTATGCCAAAGACATCGCCCATACCGGACCGAACACCAACCACATCACCGAAACGGTGAGCGTTGGTGGCAAACGGGTCGATGTCGTATCTCCTCAGGGCGTGCCGATCGGGCCGACCTGGAAAGCACGCTTCCTCCTCGGCGCCGACTCCAATGGCCGCGACGTGGCCGTCAGGCTGCTGTACGGGGGGCGCAACTCGCTTGAGATAGCGGCGATAGCGACGCTGATAACGATGCTGCTCGCGATCGTGCTCGGCACGCTCGCGGGTTACACACGCGGCCTCACCGACGGTGTGCTCTCGCGCTTGTTCGACCTCGTATGGGCCTATCCCGCCGTGTTGCTAGGCGTGGCGCTAGGCGTGGCGCTCGCGGTCGGCGGGCTCGATCTCGGCCTGTTCACGCTGCACAGCGGATCGTTGCTGCTGCCGGCGTTTGTGATCGGAATCGTGTGCTTCCCCTACGTCGCCAAGCCGTTGCGTGCCGAGGCGCTGTCGCTGCGCGAGCGCGAGTTCGTCGATGCCGCTCGGGCGATGGGAGTGTCGCCCGCTCGCGTGATGGTCGAGGAGATCCTCCCGAACCTCGCCTCGACGATCGTCGTGTTCGTACCGCTGATGGTCGCCAACGCGATCCTGCTGGAGGCCGCCCTGTCGTATCTCGGCGCCGGCGTGCAGTCCCCGAATCCCTCGTGGGGCACGATGCTCGCCGACGGCATCCGCTTGATTCCGGGTGCCATCCATCTGGTGCTCGTGCCGGGGCTGATGCTCGTGCTGTGCGTGCTGTCGGTGAACGTCTGCGCCGACGCGGTGCGCGACGCGCTCGACCCGAAGAGCACCGTGCGGGGGCGGCTGTAGTGGCCTGGTTTCTCGCCCGTCGACTCGCCTCGCTGATCGCGGTGCTGTTCGCGATCACGGTGCTCACGTTCCTGATCTTCCAGGCGATCCCCGACGGCAACCCGGCACTGCGCATGGCCGGGCGCCTGGCGAGCCCTCAGGAGGTGCGCGACATCAGCAGGCAGTGGGGCTTTGAAAAGCCGATCTACGTGCAATACGTGAAGACGATGGAGCAGGTGCTCGACGGCAGCGTCATCTCCTACAGCCAACAGGTGAACGTCGAGCAGGAAATCGTGCGCGACCTACCGCCGACGATCTCGCTGGCCATCGGGGCAGGCATCGCGTGGCTGTTGTTTGGGGTGGTGTTCGGGTTGCTCAGCGCCGCGTACGCCGGGCGCCTGCTCGACCGCGTGCTGACCGTGTTTGCGCTGGGCGGCATCTCGATGCCGGTGTTCTTCCTCGGCGCGATCATGCTCTACTGGCTCGGCTACGAGTGGCGCCTGTTGCCGCTGGAAGGGTATGTGCCGCTCACCAGCAACCCGTGGGGCTGGTTCACGCACATGCTGATGCCATGGATCGCGCTGTCGATCGTGTCGATCGGCGTGTACTCGCGAGTGTTGCGCGCCAACGTGCTCGACACGATGGGCGAGGACTACGTGCGCACCGCTCGCGCCAAGGGCCTCTCAGAGCGACGCGTGCTCGTGCACCACGTGCTGCGCAACTCGCTGATGGGCATCGTCACGCTGTGGGGCCTGGACTTCGCCTGGGTGATCGGTGGTGGCGCGATCCTCGTGGAGTCCGTGTTCAACCTCGGCGGCGTCGGCGAGTACGCGGCGCAGTCGATCGGTCGCCTGGACGTGCCGCCGGTGATGGTCATCACGATGCTGGTGGCGTGTGCAGTGGTCGTGCTCAGCGCGCTCGTGGACGTCGCCTACGCGGTGCTCGATCCGCGCGTCAGGTTGGCGGGATGAATTCGGAGGGACGGCCCCTACCCCCAGGCGTGCAACCTGGACGATCGACAGGTGAGCGCATAGTCGCCTCGCCCTCCCACCAGCCCGAGCGCGAGCCCTTGCTCGACGTGCGTGAGTTGAGCGTGACGTTCGCCACGCGAGAGGGAAGCTTGAGCGCGGTGGATGGCGTGTCCTTTCAGCTGCGCCCCAGCGAGGTGCTGGCGATCGTCGGCGAGTCGGGCTCGGGCAAGTCGGTGTGCGCCAGCACGCTGATGGGACTCACGCGCGGGCCGAACACGACGATCGCGGGCAGCGCGCGCCTGGAGGGCGAGGAGTTGATCGGCGCTTCGCAGTCGCGCCTGCGCAGCATCCGCGGAGCGCGACTCGCGATGGTGTTCCAGGACCCCCAGTCCTCGTTGAACCCCGTGCACCGCGTCGGCGATCAGATCGCCGAGCAGATCCGCGCGCACAAACCGCTCGTGTCCAAGGCACAGGCGCTCGACCGCGCCGGCGAGCTGATGGAGCGCGTGGGAATTCCGCGGGCGCGCGAGCGGGTGCGCGCCTACCCGCACGAACTCTCCGGCGGGCAGCGCCAGCGCGTGATGATCGCGATGGCGCTGTCGCTCGGCGCGAAAGTGCTGCTGGCGGACGAGCCGACCACCGCGCTCGACGTGACCGTGCAGGCGCAGATCCTCGCCCAGCTGAAGGATCTGCGCGAGCGTGAGGGTCTCAGCATCGTGCTGATCACCCACGATTTCGCCGTCGTCGCCGACATCGCCGACCGGATCGCGGTGATGCAGGCGGGAAAGATCGTCGAGCAGGGCAGCGCCGAGGAGGTTTTGTATGAGCCGGCGCACCCCTACACACGCGAGCTGCTGCGCGCGCTGGTGCCGCCGACGCGGCGTCGCCCGCTGCGGCCCGTCGGCTCAGCTGTGCCCGAGCCGGCTCTGCTCGAAATCGAAGATCTGCGTGTCAGCTATCCAGGCCGTGGTCGTCGCGTCGCTCGCGTGCAGGCAGTCGACGGCGTGTCGCTGACGGTGGGCGCGGGCGAAACGCTCGCGATAGTGGGTGAGTCGGGATGCGGCAAGACGACGACGCTGCGTTGCATTGCGCGCCTGATCGAGCCCACGAGCGGCACGATCCGCTTGCGGGGTCACGATCTCGCGCGTGCTCGCCGCGGCGAGCTTGCCGCGCTGCGCCGCGATCTCGGCATCGTCTTCCAGGACCCCCAGGCGTCGCTGAACCCGCGCCGGCGGGTGGGGGCCACGCTCGAGAAGGCGCTGCACGTGCGCGGCCTCGCGGGGGAGCAGGCACGCGTTTCCGCCGGCGAGCTACTGGAGCGCGTCGGGCTGAGCGCCGCGCAGGGCGCGCGCTACCCGCACGAACTGTCCGGCGGGCAGCGCCAGCGTGTCGGAATCGCGCGTGCGCTGGCGGGCACCGTGGCCGGCGCAATGGCGGGCTCGCCTGGCAGCGACGCTTCCCCGTCGGCACGCGGCGGGCAGGCACGCGGCGGTCAGCTGCTGTTGCTTGACGAGCCCGTGTCTTCGCTCGATGCCTCGATCCGCCGTGGAGTGATCGAACTGCTCGCCGACCTGCAAGCGCGGCTCGGGTGCGCCTACGTGCTCGTGTCCCACGACCTGAGCACCGTCGAAGCGGTCGCCGATCGGATCGCCGTCATGTATGCGGGCAAGATCGTCGAGCTGGGCGACGCGCGCGAAGTGCTGGAGCATCCGACCCATCCATACACGCGAGCGCTGCTCGCCGCCTGTCCGCGCTTGCCCAGTGGCGTACGATCCGCGGGATGGATGGACCGGGAGATGTCGCTTCAGCGGGACGACCTGCCGCCGGCGGAGACCTCGCGGGCGACGCGGCGACAGTCCTTCGGCGCCTGATCCGCCTCAATACGGTCAACCCGCCCGGCAACGAGCGTCCGGCCGTCGAGTACCTACGCGACATCCTTACGGCCGCCGGCTTTCAGTGCGAGCTGTTCGCCGCGACCCCCGAGCGCCCGAACCTGGTGGCTCGCTTGAAAGGCAAGCAGGATGGCCCAACCCTGTGCTACCTCGGTCATGTCGATACCGTGCTCGCGGACGCAAGCGAGTGGACGCACGACCCCTTCTCCGGGGAGCTTGCCGATGGCTTCATTTGGGGACGCGGCTCGCTCGACATGAAGTCGCAGGTCGCGGCTGAGGTCGTCGCCGTGGCGGCGCTCGCGCGCGAAGGCTGGCGGCCCGCCCGCGGCGAGCTGCTCGTCGTGGTCGTCGCGGATGAGGAGACCGGCGGTGAGCTGGGTGCGGAGTGGCTGTGCCAGACCCACCCCGAGAAGGTGCGCTGCGACATGCTGCTCAACGAGGGTGCGGGCCCACACTTCGAACTGGGCGGTCGGCGCTATTACGGGGTGTGTTGCGCGGAGAAGGGCGTGTTTCGCTTCACGGTCTCAGCCAGCGGCGTGGCCGGACATGCGTCGATGCCGAAGCTGGGCGAAAACGCGCTCTTGAAGATGGCGCCGGTCTTGGAGCGGTTCGCGACCCGCCAGCCGGCGCTACAGCCGACCGCCGAGCCGCTGGCGTTCTTGCGCGGCGTGGGCGAGAACGAGCACGATCCGGCGGGCGCGCTTGCGCGCCTGGGCGAGCAGGACCCGCGGCTGCTCACGATGTTCGAGCCGATGTTCGGCGTGACGTTCGCGCCGACCAAGATCAGCGCCTCCGAGAAGATCAACGTGATTCCCTCCGCCGCCGAGCTGCGCGTGGATTGTCGCGTGCCGCCCGGTCTCGGCGAGCAGGACGCGAGGCGCGCGATCGAGCAGGTGCTCGGCGGCATCGACGGGCTGCCGGTCGAGTTCGTCCGCGACGCGGCGGCCGGGAATCCGGCGGCGCCCGACGCGCTGCGGGTCGAATTCACCGAGCGCGTCAGCGGCAACCGCTCGGCGATCGACTCGCCGCTGATGGCCGCGCTCGGCGAGTGGGTCTCCGAGCACGATCCGGGCGCGAGCACGGTGCCCACGGTGATGCCGGGCTTCACCGACTCGCACCGCTTCCGTGCCGCCTTCCCCGAGTGTGTCGCCTATGGCTTCTTTCCCCAGCGCCACCAGTCGCTGCTGCAGACGCAGGCGCTGATGCACGCCGCCGACGAGCGCATCGACGTGCGCGACCTCGCATATGCCTGCGAACTCTATCGGGACCTTGCCGTTCGCATTCTTTCCCCCTGACCCACACCGCGCCGCGCGACCGCGCACCCGGACACACGTTCGTGGTGCATAATGTTCATGTGGAGCCACGGACGGTGACGCTAGCTACATCCCTCGTTACGGACATCCAGAACTGGTCCTACCAGTGGTCCGGCGTCGTGATGATCCTGTTCTTCGCGGTGATCATCTTCGTGATGATCCGCATGCTGAAAGTGATGCCGCGGGTCAAGCCGCAGCAGATCAAGCCATCCTCCAGCCAGTCAGTCGCTTGGAAGGACATCGCCGGCGTAGACGAGGCCAAGGCCGAGCTGCAGGAGATCGTCGAGTTCCTGCGCGACCCCAAGCAGTTTGAGGCGCTCGGCGCGAAGGTGCCCAAGGGCATTCTCCTGCACGGTCCGCCAGGCACCGGCAAGACGCTCCTGGCCAAGGCCGTCGCGCACGAGTCGGGCGCGCAGTTCTTCGCGCAGTCGGCGGCCGCGTTCGTGGAGATGTTCGCGGGGCTCGGCGCGGCTCGCATCAGGCGTCTGTTCGCGATCGCACGCAAGCACGAACCGGCGATCATCTTCATCGACGAGCTCGACGC
>DATNKN010000160.1:0-2866 GCA_035603375.1 Solirubrobacteraceae bacterium | reverse complement strand
GAGCCCGGGAGCGGCCACACCCGCTCCCCCATCCTCCGCGCCCGAGCGCGACCCTGACGAGAACCCAAGGAGCGGGACATGAGCGACGCCGAGACCGTCAAGCGACGCGAAGCCGAAGGCAAGGACGCGCGGGCGCACACGCCGCGCTCCAGCCACGCCGAATGGAAGGCACCTAAGGACCGCGAGGACCCCGTGGCGATCCTCGAAGGCCAGGCCAAGAGCCGCGTGGCCGAACTGGTGCCGATCCGCTATGAGCGCATGCTCGTCTCGCCTTTCACCTTCTATCGCGGCGCGGCGGCGATCATGGCGGCCGACCTCGCTCAGACTCCCGCCTCGGGGCTACGGGTGCAACTTTGCGGAGACGCGCACCTGTCGAACTTCGGCATCTTCGCCTCGCCTGAGCGCGAGATGCTGTTCGACATCAACGACTTCGACGAGACCCTGCCGGGGCCGTGGGAGTGGGACGTCAAGCGGCTGGCCGTCAGCCTGTGCGTCGCCGGGCGCGACCGCAATTTGACCCACCAGGAGATCGCAGACATCCTGGTGTGGACCGCGCAGGCCTATAGGCAGTCGATGCGTGGCTTTGCCCAGATGAGCAATCTGGACGTGTGGTATGCGAGCCTGAACGCCGCGGACGTCCTGGACGTGGTGCGCACACAGCGAATCGTCAAGGGCAAGCGCCTGCAGCAGATGGAAAAGCGTTTGGGCAAGGCGCGCGCGAAGAACAGTACGCGCGCGGTCCTCAAGCTCACCGAAGCGGTGGACGGGCAGCTGCGCTTCGTCAGTGAACCGCCTCTGATCGTGCCAGTGCAGGAGCTGTTGGGCCAAGCGGAGACCGAGGAGCTGCGCAAGCGCCTGGAGGAGATGCTCGCCGACTACCGTGCCAGTCTCAGCGACGAGTATGGGGTGCTGCTGAGCGACTACACCTTCCAGAGCATCGCCCGCAAGGTGGTGGGCGTGGGCAGCGTCGGCACGCGCGCGTGGGTGCTGCTGTTCATGGGGCGCGACGAGCAGGACCCGCTAGTCCTACAGGCCAAGGAAGCCCAGGCCTCGGTGCTTGAGCCATTCGCTGGTGCCTCCCAATACGCAAACCACGGCCAGCGCGTGGTCGAGGGCCAACGCCTGATGCAGGCCTCCGGTGACATCCTCTTGGGCTGGCTACCGGCCACGGGTATCGACGACGTGACGCGCGACTTCTATGTGCGTCAGCTGTGGGACGGCAAGCTGAGCATTGAGATCGAGACGATGGACCACCGCATGCTGCGCTCCTATGGAGCGCTGTGCGCGTGGACGCTCGCACGTGCCCATGCGCGCACCGGCGACCGCATCGCGATCGCCTCCTATCTCGGTGCCGGCGGCGTCTTCGACCAGGCGCTTGTGGACTTCTCAGAGGCCTACGCCGATCAGAACGAACGCGACTATGACGCCCTCGTGCAGGCTGTAAAGTCGGGGCGCGTGCAGGCCGAGAGCGCCTGAAGCCGACAACAAGGAGACCTAAAGATGAGCGAGATGGTGACGCGCGTGGACTTCGTGGCGGTTCCCACCCGCGACCTCCCCAGAGCGGTGGAGTTCTACGGCGAGACGCTCGGCCTGGAGCGTTCGGTCTACCTGCAAGAGCGCAACTACGCCGAGTTCGAGACGGGCAACCTGACGATCAGCGTGATCGACGCTGGGAAGATGGGTCTGGAACATGTACCCATGCGCAGCGGGATCGCCCTGCACGTGGACGACGTGGCGAGTGCACGTGCAACGCTTAAAGAGCGTGGTGTCAGCTTTCCCCAAGACACCTTCGACACGAGCGTCTGCCACATGGCGATCTTCGACGACCCTGACGGCAACCTCCTGATCCTGCACAACCGCTACGCGCCACCCCCGCCGCGTTCCTGATCGCGCACCTGCGGGGGGGTCCGATCGACGGCCTCGACCGTGGATGGGACGCGGCTCGGCCTGCCAGGCCGGTTGACTGAGCCAAACCGGGCGATCCGTCCGGCCCGTAGCGCAGGATGCCGGGCTCTTGACCCGAGCCTCAACTACATCTCTACGCGCCTGGCAGCGCGAGGCGCTGCAGCGCCTCGATGGCTGGCAAGGCGGTCCCTTCCTGATCTCGGCGGCGCCCGGAGCGGGCAAGACGCGCCCTGCCCTGGAGCTGGCTCGACGGATGCTCACAAGCAGCCAGGTACGCCGGGTGGCGGTGCTGTGCCCGACGACACCGCTCACGCGCCAGTGGGCCTCCGCGGCCGCTGAGCTTGGAGTGCAGTTGCAACCAGATGCGCCCGGACCGCTCGCTTCGCGCGACTTCCACGGTGTGGCGGTCACATACGCGCGTGTGGCGAGTGATCCGCGCGAGTGGGCCGCCAGGGTCGCGCCGGACACGCTGGTGGTTGTGGACGAGGCGCACCATCTCGGCGAGGAGCTGGCGTGGGGCACGAGCTTTCAGCAAGCGTTCTCCGGGGCGCCGCGCTGGTTGCTCCTCTCCGGAACTCCGTTTCGCTCGGATGCCACACCGATCCCGGGCGTGAGCTATGACGCCGAAGGCGTCGCCGAACCGGACGTCTCCTACACCTATGCCCAGGCCGTTGCCGACGGGATCTGCCGCCCGGTGGCGTTCGTGACGTTCGACGGCACGCTGTCGTGGCGCAGCGGCGAGGATGTGATCGAGTCGTCCTTCGAGACGGTGCTCAGCACGCGCGAGGCGAGTCGGCGCTATCGCACGGCGATCTCCACCGAGCTGCCCGACGGGTTGCCGCGCATCCTGATCGAGGCCGACGCGAAGCTGAAAGCCCTGCGCGAGGCGGGCCATCGAGACGCGGGCGCGCTCGCGGTCGCGGCCGACGCCAAGCACGCGCGCGCGATCGCGAAGCTGCTC
>DATNKN010000147.1:0-10556 GCA_035603375.1 Solirubrobacteraceae bacterium | reverse complement strand
GAGCCCGTCCGCGAGGATGTGCTGCTCGGCGATCCCGTCATCGTCTACGCCGTCGAGCGCGAGAGCTGGTCCAGCTTGGATCCCATGGCAGGAAATCGAACATGCAGTTTGCGAGTCCAGCTGCCTGGGGGGCGGTGGCTGCGTCTGCTCGATGACTCGGATGCGCAGGAATTGCACTCGATCATTGAGGTCAACCGCGATCGTCTGGCGCGATGGATGCCATGGGCGGCGGGTCAGACGCTCGGTGACACTCTGACATTCATCCGGGACACGCGCGAGCAACTGGCGAGGAATGACGGCTTTCAAACCGCGGTGATCGATGACGGCCGGATCGTGGGGATGGTTGGCTTCCACGGTATCTCCTGGCGGCACCGTTCGACCAGCATCGGCTACTGGCTGGCCGAATCGGCACAAGGCCACGGCACCATGACCTACGCCGTTCGAGCGCTTGTCGATCACGCGTTTGGGACGTGGCGACTTCACCGGGTCGAGATTCGCGCGAGCGTCGAAAACTCGCGGAGCCGAGCGATTCCCGAGCGCCTCGGGTTCACCCAAGAGGGTGTTGCGCGCGAGGCCGAGTGGGCGGGCGGCAGCTACACAGACCAAGTTGTTTACGCGACTCTCGCCACCGACTGGCTTGTCCGCGATCGAGGCGGCCGTATTCCCGCGCGGCCGCGAGATCCTTGACGAACCCCAGACGAGGGCGATGTCTGCCAGCAAAACACCGTTCGGCTCGACCTGGCGGTGGCGCGCATCTCGCTCGGTTACGACCAGCGTCTTAGAAATGGGCTATAGCGGCAGCGGCAGGAGCGGCAGCGAAGTAGGCCCAAATCACCCAGTCACGGCATACACGTACAGCAACCGCTCACAAGCAATGGCTCTGGCTCCCGCTCCCTGGTGTACACAATCGCCCGTCGCGCCCCTACTTAGGACTTACATCTAAGGCGCGACAAGGCTGCTCTTAGGGTCGACCAGGATCTTCGCGTGTTCCTCGGGATCGCCGAGCGACTCAAAGGCGCTGTCAACGCCCTCGAGCCCCACCACGCCCGTGACCAGTGGGCCGGCATTGACCTTTCCCTCGGCGAGCATGTGCAGCGTGTCGCGGAACTCGATCGGCGTGTAACCGAGGACGAAGCGTAGGTCGATCTCCTTATTGATCGCCATCGCCGGCCTGACCAGGTCTGCACCCATACACACGCCGACCACGACGATGCGCGAGAACAGCGGAGCATTCGCGATGATCTGGTCGATCACCCCGGGCACGCCGACGCACTCGAAGATCACCGGACTCTTGGGGGTGGCCAGGCCGAGCGCTTCGGCCGCGCGCCAGAGGTGGTGCCATGGGACCGGCACGCGTTGCATTTTGTCCATCGCGCCGACAGCAAGGTCGAGCGCAGCCGGCACCGTGACCAGGTGCCCATGCTGCTCAGCCGAGGCATGTGGCGATTCGTGAGCGGGGTCCACAACGATGTCGGCGCCGCACGCCTTGGCCAGCGCACGGCGTCCCGCCGAGAAGTCGCTCCCGATGACGGTGTGCACGCCCCTGGCCTTCAGCATGCAGATCACCGACAGCCCGATCGGCCCGCAGCCGATGACGATCGCGACGGTGCGCTTCTTGAGCTCAGCTCGCCGCACGGCGTGCCAGGCGACAGCCATTGGCTCCGTGAGCACGGCGACTTCAGGTGAGAGGCCATTGGGCACGGGAACCGTCAGAGACTCCTGCACAAGCATCTGCTCGGCATAGGCGCCGGGGGCCGCCGTCGACAGGCCGATGGCGTGAATGGCTCCACGGGTGCGAAGCAGCGGAACGGCGACGACCGTTGTCCCCGTGGGGACCGTCTTGCGGCAGCCGAGGCCATGCTCGACTATCTCACCGCAGAACTCGTGGCCCATCACCACTTCTTGGTCGGAGCGCATGAAGTCCTCATAGCCCGTCTCGCGAGCCACGGCTGCCATCTCATCGCAGTGGTGACGAGCGTGAAGATCAGATCCGCAGATGCCACAGCGCAGTACGTCGATCAGCACCTGCCCTTTCTCGGGTGAAGGTGTCGGTCGCTCGACGACCTCCAGCTGTCCGTCCCTGCAACTGACGGCCTTCATGCGGCACTCTTGACAGTCGATCTGTCGAGCGCACGCAGCAGTTCCACCCAACCTGATCCTGGTAGGTCCGGATCGACGGCGCGCTGAACACCGGTCCCGAGTCCGAGTGCGAGGATGATCGTGCTCAGCGCCTGAGCGTCGATCGGGAAGTCCTCGCCGAGCCGGGAGGTGATCAGCGCGGCCCAACCCTCGCGAATTCGCGCGTAGCGGGCGGCAATAGAGGCCCGGTAGTTCTCGTCGTGGGCGCTGAAGGCGGCGAGCTCTATCTCCAAGCGCGTCCACTCCGGCTGGCCTATCGTCCCCTCGGCCCACGCGGCGAGCGCGTCAAACCACTCATCGAGGTCGAGGGTCCCGTCCAGCGCGTCCTGGAGGTCCCGCGCCGTACGCTCGTAGAGCTGATCGATCACGGCGATCCCCATAGCGGTCTTGCTGGGGAAGTTGGAATAGACCGCACCGCGGGTGAAGCCAGCCTCCTCGCCGATCTGCTCGAGTGAGGTGATCTGGAAGCCGTTGCGCAGAAACAGGTTGGTGGCCGAGTCGACGATCAACGCACGCGTCCGTGCCTGCGATTGTGCACGCGTGAGGCGGGTCACGGGGCGAACGCGTAGTCGTCGAGGTCGAAGCGGGCGCTGCGCCAAGCCGCCTCGAGCGTGAGACTGGGTCGAAACGGTGCGTCGCCGTGCTTGTCGAAGTAGTAGCTGTTGGCGTTGCCACACGAACCCCGGAAGAAGACCTGGTTGTGCCGGCGCCCGAGCATCGACTCGAAGTAACGGCGGTTGGCCTCGGGCGTGATCTCCACCCGCGTCGCGCCATCGCGTCGTGCGCGCTTTAGGCAACGCACGATGTGGCGCATCTGGGTCTCGATCAGTCCGAAGTAGGACTGGCCATTGAAGCCGTAGGGACCGAGGATCGAAAAGGAGTTCGGAAAGCCGGGCACGCTCACGCCCTCATAAGCCTGCAGTCGGTTGGCATTCCACCACTCCTCCAGATGAACGCCACCTGTCCCGAGCATCTCGAACGCCGGTAGGTTCCCCGACTCGAACACCTTGAATCCTGTAGCGAGGACCAGCACCTCAACGGGATGCTCGACCCCCTCGGCTGTGCGAACACCCGTCGGAGTGATCGCCTCGATGGCGGCAGTCTCGAGCAGCACGTTGTCCCGGTTGAAGGTGGGGATGTACTCGTTGGAGAAGCTCGGGCGCTTGCACCCGAGTGAGTATTGCGGCGTGAGCTTCTCGCGCACGACGGGATCTCTGACCTCGCGCAGCATCCTGCGCGCAGAGCCTTCGCCGCGCGCGGTCAGGCCAGGGAAGATGCCGGCGAAGTGTGCGGCGAGCACGAAGGTGAGCTCGACGAAGGCCTGGCTGGCCCAGCGAGCGGCGAGCTCGGCGCCGGGTACCGAGCGGAGCACCCGGCGGGCGAGCGGGCTCATCGGCGCGTCAAGCTTGGGCAGGCACCAGATCGGAGTGCGTTGAAAGACCGTGACACGTGCGACCTCCGGGGCGATCGCGGGGATGATCTGGATCGCCGAGGCGCCGGTGCCGATCACGCCGACATGCTTACCGCGCAGGTCGACCGAGTGATCCCAGCGCGCTGTGTGCATGGTCGTGCCAGCGAAGGTCTCGATGCCGGGAATCTCAGGCGGTTTGGGCTGAGTGAACACCCCCGTCGCGCCGATCACGAATCGCGCCGTGATCTGCTCGCCGTTTGCCGTCTCAATGTGCCACGCGTGCGCGTCCTCGTCGAACCTTGCCCCGACCACCTTGGTGTTTAGTCGGATGCGGTTGCGCACGCCGTACTTATCGACGCAATGCTCAGCGTAGCCCTTGAGCTCCTTGCCTGGCGCATATACGCGCGACCAGTCGCTCCGCTTCTCAAAGGAGAACTGGTAGCTGAACGACGGGATGTCCACTGCGATCCCTGGATAGGTGTTCCAGTGCCAGGCGCCCCCGACACCGTCCCCAGCCTCAAGTACTACGAAGTCGTGGAAGCCCGCCTGGTCGAGCTTGATCGCCGCCCCTATGCCCGAGAAGCCGGCGCCGATCACAAGGACCTCGTGATCCACTGCGATATCCGGAGTATCCATATGCTCAAGATATCGAGAATGCTCGCCGAGCGCCGCGGCGGGCTGGCCACCAGCGCCCATCTGGAACGGCCGCGGTAGTTTCCGCTCACACCTTTGCGCACAGACAAGTTCAGTGGAGCCAGCCGAAGTCAACGCGAACCGCTCCGCGCGACTGTTGGGTGGACGGGTGTCGCTTGACGAAGTGGATTGGAGTAGGGGCAGAGCCCCGACATCCGATACGCGACGCTAACCCTCGAGGTGGCGGCAGTCGATACTGGCGCATATGACCGCAGCCTGGTTCGTCTTGCTCGCGGGGCTCGCGATGATCGTCTGGAACCGCCGAATCGCCAAGGCTCTTGACGTCAGCAATCGCGCGATCGCCGACTTCCTTCGGCTGCCTTTCCTTCGACGCTGGGCCTATAAGCCTTGGTGGTACGCCTACAACCGTGTCGCCCTCGTACTGGCCGGCCTTATGTGGGCTGCGGGTGGCGCCGCCATCCTGATCCTTGGTTTGTTTTTCCGCGTCTACTCGTAGCTATTCGCCAGCGAACGTCTCGGCATGCACGGATAGCGGGCGCGGCATTAGCCTCGAAGCCGTAGCCGGTCTCCGCGAATGAACTCCTCGTAGGCATCAACGGTAATCCAGCCGGCACCTGAGACATAGGCGCGGTCTCGCGGGTTGATCGTCTTCCACGTCAACACGCAGTGATCGTGGTCCTTGCCGTCGTAAGGCTTCGCGGTCCAAGCCAGGCTGGTGTCCTCCACCGCCGCAAGCTGTTCGGGGGTCCACCAGGAGATGAGGCCATACGGCCCCGGCCGAGTCAGCTCCACGTTGGGAGCTTCGTAGCTCTCAAACTCGGCAAACTCGTCGCCTGCCGAGACCAGATGGTGGAGCTCCATCAGGGACGAGCTTGCGTCGCCCTCTTCGTCCCACAAGGTCGCGGGAGCGACGGGGCTCGGCCAACGGCCCTCAGCCAACCACAGCTCGGTGGTCACAACATCACCGAGCCGGTGCATGCGCACGACATTGACCTGAGTCGGGCGGTAGGTCACTCACGAAGCTCCGCGAGCAGCTTAACGGGCAGGCTTCTTGATGCCTCGAATAGCTCGAAGCCGCGAATGCGCCCGTCACGGTCTATGTCGATCACGACTTGGCCGGGTAGGTCGACGTCGTCGTCGACGACCTGCTTGACGGACGACCCGGCCTCCGGCTCCACGACCCTGACGTAAGCCATATCTGCCTCGGGGTCATATGTCACCCAGGTTCTATGGCGAGGCATACGTCGAGCCTACCGCGCGGGAGCGGTGTCGATCGAACCGTGATGCGCACAGAATCGCAGACAGTTGTGGTATCAATATACTTGACTCACCCGCCCTGACGTAGTATACTCACCCCATGAACACTAAAGGGCACCCCACAAGCCTCATTGAGGCGATCCGCTACTTCTCGGACCCCGATGTATGCACGCAGTACGTAGCCAAACTCCGCTGGCCAGATGGTCCCGTATGTCCGGCCTGTGGTTGCGTCGAATACAGCTATCTAACGACCCGCCGCGTCTGGAAGTGCAAGGCCTGCAAGAAGCAGTACAGCGTGAAGGTCGGAACGGTCTTCGAGGAATCCCGGCTCAGCCTCGATAAGTGGCTCCCCGCTATCTGGCTGGCTGCCAACAGCAAGAACGGGATCAGCAGCCACGAGCTAGCCCGCGCCCTTGATATCACCCAAAAGTCAGCCTGGTTCATGCTGCACCGTATCCGGCTCGCTATGAAGGCCGAGAGCATGATCCTCTCCGGCGAGGTCGAGGTTGACGAGACATTCATCGGAGGGAAGGCCAAGAACATGCACAAGAGCGTCCGTGAGCGCAAGGGCATGAGCAAAGGCGGTGGCTCGATCGACAAGACCGTTGTGCTCGGGATGCGCGAACGCGGCACCGGGAAGGTCCACGCCCAAGTCATCCCAAACGCCAAAGGCGACACGCTCAAGCACCACGTCACCGAGACAATCGAGGCGGGCTCCACGGTCTACACCGACCAGTGGCGCGGCTATACGGGCCTAGAGGGCCGCTACGACCACGAGACGATCAACCACCTAGAGAGATATGTCGAAGGGCGCGTACACACGAACGGGATCGAGAACTTCTGGGCTCTCCTAAAGCGCGGCCTAAACGGCACCTACGTATCCGTGGAGCCCTTCCATCTATTCCGCTACATAGACGAGCGGGTATTCACGTACAACCTGCGCGACCGTTCCGACCTGGGACGCTTCTCAGCCGTCCTCAGAGCCGTCTCGGGCCACAGACTGACCTACGCCCAAACAATAGGCCAGGATTGAAGGGGACTACCCGCCACGCCAGGTAGCAGACGTTCGCCTCCTCCGCGCCGTGCGCGCCAATCGTCCTAGTTTCTAGATATACGCCTATTCCTGGGCTTCGATTTCGCCGGTCCCGTTAGGATCACAAGACGCTAGACCGTCTCCCAAATGGCCTTCTGGTTCCTCCAAAGCATCAAGCTCATGGGCGGAATTAGCCCACAAATACTCGCTCGCCATCGCTTGCGGCAACGTGGCTTCAATGACTCCCTGCCAACGCTTGAGGAGACGACTAGCGTTCTGCATAGCCGCTACACACTGGCCCAAAGTCCGTCCCTGAAGATGCCCAAGAACTCCTCGTGTTTCAACCACAGACTCGGCTAGAGTCGAACGTATCGCCAGCAAACATTCCCTTGCTGTAGAACAAGCAGAGCCGGGTACTTCGTGTTCTTCGACCTCCCGCATATCCCGCAAATAGGCTCCGGCGCCTCCCGCAAGAACGACAGTAGGAATCAGGCTGCTTTGGAGCTTTCGCCAGTCCGCTAGATCCAAAGTCGCCGTCCTAGTAACAGCAACCGGGGTCACGGGACGAGAAGGCGCAGGATGAGGCGCAGGATGAGGCGACGATGCTTTCCTGATCGCAACTTCAATATGCGTTGTAGTGGCCGTAGTCGTCGTGCCGCAACCGGCCAAAACGAGGACGATCCCGAAATACAGCATGGCGGAACTTAGGGTACGCTTCGAGGGCATCAGGACTGAACCTCCTGGTGTCAGCCCCCGGAGTGCTTGCGCTGCCGGGGGCGCTGTTCTACGGTCGAAAGACTGGGATCACACGATTAGGCTGTAGAACCTAACACGATTGGGCTGCAACGTGCAGTCCTGTGTCCACATCTAATCTTCTCGCCGGGCTTGGCCAAGCAGTCCGCGAGCTACGCAGCGAACAAGGGCTCTCTCAGGAGCGCCTAAGCCTCGACTCAGGCGTCCACCGCAACTACATCGGCGGGATAGAGCGAGGGGAGCGCCAACCTACGCTGACGACGATTGCCACCCTGGCACGCACGCTCGGCGTTCGACCGTCCGAGCTGATAGCCCGAGCAGAACGCTAACTAGGTTTCGGCGAGACGAGTTTCCTGGTCAGAGCCTCGAAGTTATCCCACTCGCTAGGCTGCTGCGCCCCCGCGTTTTCTAGCGGCGGATGTTCCGCTGCCTTTGCTGCCGCGTGCTGTTCGTCTAGCACCCGGCGCTCTCTTTGAGCCTCATCGGTCATCAATGCCTCCCGGATATCATCACAGGGAAGCATAATGCCTACCCCGTAGCGGCTCACGACACCCTCTGCGTCTGCGGCCTTTTCATCCGAGTAGTGGGCAGTAAACATGCCGCAAAAGCTCACAACCTCCGTGACATGACCCACTTTGCGTATCGTCCCATCCGGTAGGGGAGGAATACTCGCAGGCGTCTTAGTGGGATCAAGAACCGCATATTGCTTCGTATAGAAGCACGGCGAACCGCTAAAACCCCTGTAGGAGCGGCAATCAACAAGATCAGCCTGATAGCTGTACTCGGGCTTCTCGATCTGTATATCCAGTGCGCCAAGAGTCGCAGACCGTCCCATCGGCACACCAAGCGGAGCAAAGATACCTAGATAACAAATCTGGCCACCGAGGGGGACAACTTCTCCCTCGGGGATGAAGTTCTCCAATGGAAACCCCTGAAATCGAGGTACCCGATCTTCGGGGAAGGGCGCAACCGAAAGATCAACACCGGCCAGCGGCTGCCGCCAGCCCTTGATAGGAATGGGGGGGAGTAGCTCCCCGTGCGTTAGCGGATCACCGACCTCAAGTTCGATCTCGATCTGACGCTCCACAACATGATTCGCCGTAATGACATAGGGCCAACGGCGTCCAGGGAACCTCTCGCTTGCAACCCCGATGATGAAGCCTGTTCCCTGGAAATCGCCTGCGCTATTGATCCGCACGACGCTATTCAGCATCTTCGGATCTAGCGGCATCGAAAGCTCGCCGGGAAACTGTCGCGTGGCCCAAGGGGGAAGCCCATTGCCAGCCAATGCTACCACCTCAGGTGAGATAAGTACGTCATTACGACAGTTGTCTGAATGGAGCCAACCGAAGTCAACGCGAACCACTGCGCACGGCTCCCCGGCGGGCGGATGTCGCTTGAAGATGCGGCGTAGGGAGCCTTCAGGTCTTGATCCCGAGAGTCCGGCGGAGTTGGGCACGGCCCGCGCGGGTCGGTGTTACGGCTCGGCTGTGAGCTGTTCGCTCGATCCAGCCGAGTTCTAGAAATCGGCTGGCCAGGGCGGCTCCGGTCGCTCCGGCCGTCGCTCACTCCAGTCGAGACACGCGCGTGCAGATGTCGCTGGAGGGCGCGGTAGGGATGCGCTCTTCGGCGGGACGGTCGTGAGCACATGAGCTTATGATCCATTCGTGGGGGAACCGGGCATCTATCCAGTCGTTGTCTTCGACCTGGATGGGACTCTGCTGCGCGGCACGACCGTGTCGTTGCTCCTCGCGCAATGGCTCGGGCAGGCAGAGGAGATGGCAGAGCTCGAGCGGGCGTTTCACGCCCACGAGATATCCAACAGCGTAGTTGCCGACAGGTCTGCGAGATGGTTGGCGGGACAGAGCACGGCCGACGCCTGGGCGGTTCTGGCGACCAGCACCTGGATTGACGGCATGGCCGAGACCCTCCGAGCGCTTACCGCTGCCGGGGCCAGTCTGCTGTTGGGAACGGTCACATTGAGATTCGTGGCCGAGATGTTGCGGGAGCGCTATGGTTTCGCCGCGGCTAGCGGGACGGAGATGCAGGTGACCGACGGAGTGCTCTCGGGCACCGTGACTCGCTACTTCAATGAGTTCGACAAGGCGCGCTTCGTAGAGGAATGGTGCACGAGCAACGGTTATTTGATGAGCCAGGTGGCGGCGGTGGGCGACTCTCGCTCGGACGTTCCGCTGTTTGAGCGCGTTGGCATGTCGATCGCGCTGAACGCTACCCCCGACGCCCGTGCAGCGGCCGCGCACGCCCTCGACACCGACGATCTGCGTGACGTGCTCCCACTTCTTCGATACGTGGGTAGGTCAATGTGAGCGACTCCCAGCCCTCAGTGCGGCTAGACCCTATGGCGGTCAACCCCACGGGCTAACCGCCGTAGGGTCTAACTACTCACAGCCGCGTAGCCAGCACTTACTTGCTCGGGCTCGCTTTGAACACCGAGCTCGAGCGCGCTGCGTCGCGGTTACACGCCGGGGGCGAAGCTCTACAACTGTGTGGTTGCGTGGTTGTGGACTTGGAGGGGTTCCCTGCGGTACACCCCCTGGGTGAGTCTTCGAATAACGCGAGCCCGGCACCCAGTCGATGATGTTTCGGTGTTTGCCGTTGGGTCGTTCGCGATCGGCAAACCCGGGAGCGGTATATTTGGTGTGTTTGTGGGGTGTTTGGGTGGTGTGGGCGCGCCCGACTCTCTACACCTCTATTTCCCGGTGGCGTGCCTTTGCGCTAGCGCTGTGCTCACCGCCGCCGCGATGGCAGGGCTTCTTGTTCGCGTAGCGGGTGGCTCGTGCCGTTCGTTTGCCCAGGTCGTTTGCCTGTGAGTGCTCACCGCGCTGGCGGCTAGGATCGTGTCGTGCGGGCTCGTCGTTTGTCTGTTCCGTCGGCCGGGTCGCTCGGCGAGTTGGATCGCCGGTTGCTGGGCGTGTTGTGCGCGCATCGCGTGGTGACGCAGGCACAGTTCGAGCGGCTGTTTCCTGATGTGCCGGAGCGTACGCTGCGCTATCGCATGCGGCGCCTGCATGCTCTTGGTTTGGCTGGCCGCACGAGGCCTTACCGGGAACGGGGCTCCGCGCCGAATCATCATTGGCCAAGTAGGCGCGCGGACTGTTCGATGCGGGGGGATCCTGCTCCGCGGGGAGGGGAGCGTAGGGAGCCGAACCCGGTGTTCCTCGCTCATTCCGCTGGGCTCAGCGAGTTGTATGTCACGCTCGCGACCCAGGCCGCCAATGTGGGCCTGGGTCTGTATGGGTATAGCCGGGAGGGCTGTGCCCGCGAGCCCTTCCAACACCGTGGCAGGGA
>DATNKN010000146.1:0-15442 GCA_035603375.1 Solirubrobacteraceae bacterium | reverse complement strand
GAGATAGCCGAGCGCGACTAGCGTCGTTGCGTAGCGGTGGGTGGTCGAGCGGCTGAGTCCGACGATGTCGGCCAGGTCGGCGATGCCAAGCTCCTGTCGCTGGCCCGAGAACGACTCCAGGATCGCAACGCCGAATTCCAGTGAGCGGGAAAGACGCGGATCGGGGACCGGTCTGATCCGTGGGCCAGGCCTCTCTTCATTGGTGGGGTCGCTTTCGCTGGCATTGCCTGCTGGCTTCTCCTCGGTACTCTGCTCGGGTTCCTCCTCGTCGGGCATCGACATCTTCCTTGTCATCGATTTGGTCTTGTGGCCATCGATGACAAATACTGTCGATATCTAGCGTCACAATATAGTGTTGTAACGCAATACTGCGCCACTACCATATTTAGCCGACTTCGACCTCCGGATTCGCGAATAGGCTACCCACCAACCGTGCAATGCGTCTAATTCTGAACACGAGCATCGTCAGCTTGGTTGAGCCCCCGAGCACGTCGACGATATGCGCAGTGGCTTGCCGAGCGTAGGGCAAGTGCGCCTCCTCTGCCGAAAGATATAGTCCCACCATGGCGCCTAGTATCAGCGAGTGCCGCGATCCGTCTGGCAATCTCTCGCTACATTCAAGGCACTGTCTTGCAATCATTCGCATACGGGTCGCCATTTCCTCAGTGGACGCATAGTGTGCGACCAGGCTTTGATCGCCGCGTTCACGATCTTGCGGCAAATCGATCAAGCTGTCCAGAAGCGAGTGTAGCGAGCCAATCCACGGAAAATATGCGTTCTCTACGGCGAATGCGGCGCACGGCGACACCTTTGGTCGCGATGCCATCGCGATGAGCGCAAAGATCCCTAGTGAGGATCCAGCTGAGGCGGCCGTCTCCCACCACTGTAGTCCGCAGTGCGGCGGTGTTTCGCTGTTGGCCCAGTGTTCGAGGAGAGTATGATCTCCTTGCGTGCTGGTGAGATTAAAACTTTGGTAGGAGACGATTCGCTCGGTCAGCCTGCGTGCTGAGGCGGCGACCGAAATGTAAGAAGGCAGCGTACTCAGCGCGGCCTTACATGCGTCGATGAGTTCAGCGAGATATCCCGCGTCGGCCTGCTCAGGATGATACGCGTAGTAGTCAAGGTGGCGAGCCGCGGGGTCGAGTGAAGCTAGTAGGGCCTGGTGAAGCTGTCGGCCATTGTGGATCGGATCGCTATTTGGCTGCTCGGCGAGATTGTCCACATAGTCGTAGACCGCCTGGAAGGCGACCTGAGCACGGATGACTGCCGGTCGATTGGTGGTGGGGGTAAAGACCGCAAACGCCGCAGCGCCCTCAAGGTTCCCCCTCTTGCTGGTCTGGACTTCCAGGGCAACCTCTCGAAGGGTGACGTCGGGGATCGCGTCGGCCTTCTTGTGCCAACGGTCGATTTCGCGACATACTTGCGGAAAGACATCAAGCCAATAGATATATGCGGCGCGCGCAAAGGCAGCACTTGACCCCAGGCGATTGCCGGCTCGTAGCGCCATGTCTCAAGACTAGGACGGAGGTTCTGGTTGTCCTCACTCCTGGAAACCTGCGCGCGGTGAAACCCGGGTCGCAGATAGACCGGGGAGCGCAACGATGACCAGTGTTATGCCGATGACGATGGCAAAGGCGACTATGACTTGCGAGTCGTCGGGGGAGAACGGAGCTGGAAAGCCGGTAGTTTGTGCCAGCCAGCGACTGGCGAGGGCGTGTCCGTAGACACCAAGCGCAGCTCCAACGACGCATCCAATCGCGACGGATATGATGCTCTCGAGCAGGATTGCGCGCCAGAGCTGGAACTGGTCGAAACCTTGAGTCTTCAGCGACGACAGTCGGGAACGCCGCTGCCATATGGTTGCGCTCAGTACCGAGGCGACAGCGAGCGCGGCCGTCAGGAGGAGCAGAGTCGATATGTCTCCGAGGTTGCGCAGTCCTTCGCGGGCACTGGCCTCAAAGCTCGCCTCGCGTTCCTGTAGTGTCTCAACACGCAGGCCGCGCCGTCCTCCCAGCGCACGTTCCACCTCGCGCTTTCCTTGACTCGGACTCACGCCGGGAAGAAGGTTGATCTCAAGCGCGGTCGGGTTGTCGGTAAGCCAGAATCGACGGTAGTCGCTCGCGTTGATGGTGATGGCGCCAGGCGACCATCCGGTGTTTGTCGTGATCGCAGCTACCTTAAAGCGCGCGTTACCAGACGGCGTTGGCAACGTAAACGTGGCACCGACGTTTAGATCGTATTCGCTGGCGAAATTGTTGGAGATCGCCGCCCACCCGCCGCTACGGATGAGTGCAGTAGCGCGCGCGAGATTGCCATGCAAAAGCTGTGAGCTTTGGATCATCCTCCGATCGCCTGACGGGCGGGCACGTATCCACAAACGCCGCGAACCTATATCCAGCAGCCCTCCTTGGTAGACACGCACAGATGCGACACCAGGGGCGTGCTTGATAGCTTCCACGCTGCTACCGGTGCGAAAACTGTCGATTGTCAAGAAATTATTGTTCGACGCGACCCAAATGTCTGCGCTGTCGAGGTATTCCACGACGGCATCGTCGAGGCCTTTCGTAATGTCATGACGTACACCCTCGATGGCGACGCTGCCATATACCGCTAGTGCCGTGACACAGATGAGCGCAGTCGAACGGGTTGCGGCACCATTCAGTTCGATAGACGCGAGGGCCAGCATGCTACCCCGAGCATGTCTACCGATTCGCTTCAGGTTGCGTGTCACGAATATAAACACGGCGGGAACGAGGCATGGCACAGCGAACACCAACAGTACGCCGCCAAGAACCGTGAGGCTCGGCACTAGAAACACCATCAACGTGACGCTTGCTATGACGGCGACTCCGAGCATGCCGGCGATCCGTGTGGGGCGCAAACCGATGCGTTGGCCCGGCTCGCCTGGACCATGTAGATCGCTGTCGATCGTACGCCCAGAGATGAGAGCACCGACCGGCGCCAGCGAAGCCAGCAGGACCGCTAGGACCCCTCCACAAAACGCGAGCAACGCGAGGACTGGGTGCACTTCTTGGCTGACCGCGATCGGGAACGCAGCTGCCAAATATACTGGGGTCTGGTGAAACAACGTGCGAGCCAAAATCTCACCCAGGGCGAGCCCGGCAAGCGATGCTACGACTCCGAGCACGATGGCCTGAAAAGCGAGGATGCCAAAAATTTGTAACGCGTCGAAGCCCTGGTTGTATAGCTCGACGACTAAACGGCGACGATCTGGCAGCGTCAAAAGCATTGCATTGAGGGCGAGCAGGAATCCAACCATCGCGCTTATCGCCGCGAACAGCGCGGTAGATTGTTTGAGCGGCTTTGCTGTCTCCGTCAAAACACGCAATTCGCTATCGGCAGGCGCCACGGTGGCTCGGTCCGCCGCAAGACGGCGCAACTGGCTGGCGAGCTGGCGTTCGGCACCAGCGCGTGGCTGAATCAAGACCTGTGTCACTCTGTGCGGCTCCTCCGCAAGCCGTTGGGCGACGGGAAGTAGCGCGACCGCTATGGGGTTTTCAGCAACTGGACCGATTGCGCCACGGCTTAGTACCGCGCGTACGGGCACGGTGTGAGCGTCGCCTTGCGTGAGGAGGGTCACGTTCTGATCGGTCTGCGCCCCGATGGCTTTCGCGACGCTTGCCGGGAGGCCAAGACCATTTTCGAGTACGGGCGTTCCAGCTCCGAGATTCCGCGTTGCCGATCCGCCGAGCGTGACGATAGTTGCCGTTACGCCAACTAGCTGGATGGATTGGCGACCGCGAGGACCAACGATTGTGGCATCCTCGCGCAACACCGAGGCGCTGGCTTGCACGCCTGGGAGTTCCCTGGCTCGATCCGCGAGTTGTTCGCTGATGCCTTCGGTTGACCGGGCGGCGAGCTGAAGGCGAGCCGAACCGTTGACGGAGCGAATCAGAGCCGCCGTCGAGCCGGTAATACTCGTATTCGCGACCAGAACGCCGAAAACGAGTGCGACACCCAACGCGATCCCAACAGCTGCAAATAGCTCTGGAACTGCGTGTTTTCGCAAGCGAATGCGGTACATGTCCTTCAGCACGCTCATACGGACACCAGCGACGAGTGGATTGAAGAAGTGCCTCGGGAGCTTTGAGGCGCGTTGTTCGGTCATCGCGAGATGATCGCGGCGAGGTCTACATCTAGCCCGTCGGTAAGCTCGCCGTCACGTAGCGTGTATACCCGATCTACGAAAGCGGTGGCCTGTAGATCGTGAGTCACTAGCAACGTCGGCATCTTTCGCTCTGTGCATATGTCCCGCAGCAACCCGAGGATTTGCCGGCCGCGCCCAGAATCGAGATTGCCCGTTGGCTCGTCGGCCAACAGCAACCGCGGCTCGCTGACGAGCGCGCGAGCAATCGCGACGCGCTGGCGCTCACCCATGGAGAGACTGTCCACCGTATGCTTCGCACGATGCGCGAGACCGACGCGCTCAAGCCACGTGTCGGCGGCGTCGCACGCTTTGGCCATCGTCCAACCGTCGGCCAACAACTTCAGGCCCGCGTTCTCTCCTACGCTGGCGCCAGGAACGAGGTGAAAGGATTGAAATACAAAGCCAATGTCGCGCCGGCGGTAGCTCGCTCGCTCGCTTGCCGAGTAGAAGGCGATGTCCTGCTTGTCAAAGAGCACACATCCCTGGTCGGGCGCGAGTAGACCTGCAGCCATCAGGAGCAGCGTTGTCTTGCCCGATCCGCTCGGTCCGTACAGAGCGACGAATTCTCCAGAGGAGATACTCAGTGAGACACCGTCGATGGCACGCACCACTTCCCCGTCCCCGCACGGATAGTGCTTGAGAACATTGCGCAGTTCCAGCGAACTCACGACGCCCGCGAACTGCTTCCACCCTGACGGCGCCGCGGGGGGAATGGGACGACCTGCCTACGCGAATCGGTCGAGCGCAGGTTCCCGCCGTCAAGGCTCATCAGACGGTGCGCGCCGTCCAATGCTCGCGAATCTTCAGAGGCGATCACGACCGTTATCCCAGACTCGACGGCCAGGGAGCGCAGCAGCGCATACAGCTCGCGACTCTCGCTCGGACCCGAAAGAACAGCCGGCTCGTCCACAAGCAACAATCGCGGTTCACGCGCGACCGCCCGAGCCAGTTCCACGCGGATGCGTTCGCTGACCGACAGTCGGTTGGTCGATTCGTGAGCCCGGAAGGCAATGCCGAATCGATTGAGTACCGGACGAGCTACGGCTTCTGCCTCAGCAAGCGTCAAACCGTCGCTTGTGAGCGGCAAGGCCACATGCTCAAGCACCAGCTGGCTGGCTCCGACTGGACGCCAGTCGCCACCAACCAACGCTATGCCATGACGGCGCCGCAAGCGTGCAAGCTCACCGCTCGGGAATGTCGGGACCTCTTGTCCCGCAAAACTCACGGTCCCGCTGTCCGGCATTTCCAATCCGGCAGCGACATTCAACAGGGTGCTCTTGCCAGAACGTCGTTTGCCATATATGCCCACGAGTTCCCCTGTGCCTACCTCCATCGAAACATCGTTCAGCACGAGGATTTCCCTCGCCCCATCCAAAAAGCGCTTGCTGACGTTTTTGAGCGAAAGTAGTGTCACCGCGATTCAGCCAAATACTCCCTGATCTCGTTGCTCGCATCTTTGATCCAGTCGATTTCCCCCTCGACCTGCTCACGGACGGCGTCCCACGATAGGCTGAGCATCCTGCTGGTCCAAGATGCGCGTGGGACCTCCTTGACGGTTCTGCGCTCAAGTCGTTCCAGGCAATCCGCTTCGCACTCCTGCAATCTCGCAAGGATCTGCTCTGCTTCCTCTGGTGCCGAAAAAACCATCCAGGCACGAATGATCGGGAGCCCCGAGGAGGGCAACTGGCCCTCCTCCCTCCATGAAGCGCGCACCTGTTCTCCCAGCTCCGTCGGCCAATACGTACGTCGCCAGCCGCTGCGAATTCGCGCCTGTTCTGGCTTTGACCGGAGCAAGCCATCTTTCTCAAGCCGTTCCAGCGTTCCGTATACGCTTCTAAGGCTCCGCTCGGTGCCCGTACGCATGGTGATACGCCTCGCTATCTCATACCCATGGCTGGGCTTCTCGATCACAGCAGCGAGCACCGCCGCCGAAAACGGCGCCAAGTCGCCCTGCTTAATCTGCTTCTCAGGCTTGCCCATAAGATCGATTGATCGGAATCTCTCTAAACTTGGGGAAGTCTACAACATGGACCGGAATCAGGTCCTGTCGAACGCGACAGTGGATAAAGCCATGGCCCGACTCGCCTCGCAGTACGGGGCAGATTCAACTAGTTCGGATACTGTCCGCTGTGCAGGCTCGTGCTAAAGCTGATGGCCTTACGCACGCTCCGACGAGGCTCCGCCGGGGACGGTGAAGACGCGTTCGGTCAAAATGGCGGCTGTCGAAACCCCCATAAGACCGCCTCAGTCGGGCGCCCGGACGCTCAAAGACCGCACGAATCGCTGGTACCGCGCGAATCTCGGGTCCGCAAACCAGCGAGGCGCTCGTACCACCGCGGGCGGCAGGTCGCGATAGATCAGTAGCCCACTACTGGGATCGATCTGGCGTAGCCATGGTGTGCTCGCCGCGTTTTGTTGGTTGACGCTGATGCTTTCCCCGTTGTGTCCGTGGCGGTTGTGGGTGGTGTGTGCGACGGTCTCTTCGCCGAGCAGGCCGGTGAGGTAGTCGGTCGTCGTGGGGTCTGTGAGGGGTGGTAGGAAGAGTTGTGCGGTGGAGGCGGCGAGGATCGCGTCGCGCTCGGCTCGACCGTAGCGCTGCTCGATCTGCGCGACTGATTGCCAGCTGGTGGCGATCGTGATGCCGCTGTCGCCGCATTGGGAGAGCCATGGCGCGAGGTCGCGCACAGGCGCGATGTTCGCGGCCTCATCCAGCAGGAGGTATAGCGGTGGGTCGAACGGACCGTGCTCGCGCGCAGTTTCGATGGCGGTCTCATAGATCGCGGTGACGAGCGCGAGGATCGCGGGTTGCAGGTCGCGCTGGTGGTGTGCGGCGGCGACGACGTAGATCGTGCTTGCGGGGCTCGCGAAGAACGCTTCGGGTGTCAACTCGTTGTTGGTGGTGCGGGTGACGCGCGGGTAGCGGTAGGCGCCCAAGAGGCTTGCGGCGCTCATCACGGTCGTCTCGCGGTTGCGGGGATCGCGCGCGAGTATGCTGCGCAATTGCGCGGCAGCGGCGTCAGCGCCGGTGTCCTCTAGGTATCGGTCGGCGGGCGTGAAGTCGCGTGTGTCAAGCCAGTGAAGGACGGTCGCAATGTTCTCTGCGGTGAGCCTTGCCGCGTAGAGCAAGGGTGCCAAGAGGACGCTTGCCTCTCTGTCCCAGAATTCCGATGCGGCGTTTGTATGGTCGGCGTGGGCGGCGCTTGAGAGCGCGGTCGCGGCGCGTAGCGCGCCCTCCCAGGTGTGTGCGCTTGAGAGGGGACTGTAGGAGCAGCTCGGCCGCGTTCCGAAAGGGTCGTACACCCAGACGCGGCCGAGCCCGCGACGATACGCGACGGTCGCGTCGTAAATGTCGCGCTTGACCGATAGGACGAGCGCGGGACCTTCGTGGTCGAGGAGCCATGGGATCACATACCCGGTGGACTTGCCTGAGCGTGGAGGGGACACCACGAGGGCCTGCACCTCCCGCTCAGCGGCGAGCATCCGGCCGGGTGCGCGTCCAATCCACCCCAGGTAGGGGCGTCCGCAGGTGGGCGCGGGGACCCATAGGCGCCGCAGGTCGTAGACGCGCGCCCACGTGCGCGCGCGGATAGCTCCAGTGTCCCTGAGCCATCGTCGCGGTCCGGGCTTCGCGTAGGCAAGCGGCGAGCCGGCACCCCACCCGCGTAGCAGGCGCCAACACAACAACGCCGCCGTACAGGCCATGCCGACGAACACCATGATCGCGGCGAGCCACCACGCGACGCCGGGCAGCGCGAGGCGCTCTGGGCGGGTCGGGAACGCGGAGGCGGGAGTGCCCCAACGTCCGGTGAACACGAGCCGCCAGGTTGCATGTTGCGCGTTTTTGAGGGATATGGAAATGGGGGCGTGCAACGTGAGCAGCAGCGCGCCTTGCGCCACCACCCAGATCAAAACGCCGCTGCCAATACCGGCGAGCCCGACGACGAGCGCGACCGTCGAGAAGAGACGGCGCACGCGATGGCGCCCGGGGGATTGAGTCCTCATGCGCTCGCTCGATTCATCTCTCCCCTATGACCGTCAACCGGGGAAACCGGCCAACAAGTTTCGCCGTTCACATCGCCGTCAATGAAATTCATTGGCCGGTTTGGCGCTCTCAGGGTCATTAGGTATGCGCGCCCCGACGGATCGTCAGGACGCAAAGCCACACAACAGCGACCACGACCCCAAGGAGGGATAGTCATGAACACTGTCCAGTTGACCGGCCGGCTCACAGCCGAGCCAGAGCTGCGCGCCCTGCCCGATGGCACACCGGCGTGCAAGATCCGCCTCGCCGTCAGGGAGATGGGGCGCGGCCGTGAGATCGGGTACGTCGACGCGACCGAGTACGGCGCCGGCGGTATCGCGGCCGCACACCACCTATCCAAGGGGTGGCTCGTCGCGGTAAGCGGACGGTTGAAGTACCGCCAGTGGGAAACCGCGAAGGCCGACAAGCGCCACGACTACGAAATCGTCGGTCACATCGAATTCCTAGCGGCACCGCGCAACCAGGATGCCCCGGCAGGAGAACTCGACCAGGAACTCGCGGCCGTCGCCTAACCGTTACCAAAGGCGCGCGCGAGCAGCCAGCCGCGCGCGCCTCCGGGCCACAAAACACGTGTCAAGGAGGACACCATGACGGACTTCAACACGCCGATCGTCGCCCAAGTAGATGAGGCAAAAAGGCAGTATCGGGAGCTGTCCGAAGCGTTGTGGGCGATGACGCCGGCACAGCGCCAAGCCGCGATGTGGGCCGGCGAGCTGACCCAGGAGCAATTGTATGAGTGGGCGAGCAGGGCGCGCAGCGAGGTGCCGCTCATCGACGGCGAGTTCGCCTTTATCGCGATGAGCACCCCGGAGGTCGCCGAGCTGATGGAACGCTCACGATGAGCGGCCCACAACCAGGCGAGATCGAAGCGGCGCAGCTGTATCTGCAGATGCTCACGGCGCGCGCACCGGTCGGGAGCCTGCTCGATGTCCGCTACCGCACACGTAACGGTCGCTTCGCACGGCTTTTCCTACACACGAGGGACAAGATGGCGGCGCGTAAGATCGCAAACATCGGCCAGCACACCGACGTGTACGTCGGCTGCGCGCCACGGATTCGCACTCGTGGCGCCCGCGCCGACATCGCGGCGACGGCGCTGTTGTGGGTGGACTGCGACGACGCGGCCGCCCTCCAGGCCGCGCGCGCTTTCATTCCGCGGGCGAGCATGATCGTCGCGTCAGGCACCCCCGGTCACGCTCACGCCTACTGGCAGCTCACAGACACACTCGACCCGGAAAAGCTCGAGGACGCCAATCGGCGCCTCGCAAAGCAACTCGGCGGTGACATGAAATGCGCGGACGCGACACGAATACTCCGTCCGCCCGGCACCTGGAATCACAAGGACCGCTGTTACGCACCAGTCGAGATACTGCACCACACCGCAGCACGCCACAAGCCAGCGGACATCCTCGTCAAGCTGCCAGCACTTGATCGTCCGCCGCGACACCAGCCGCGCGCGGCCCGGCGCCGCTCACGAGAGCAAGACCCGCTGCACCAAATCAGCCCCACCGAATACGTCCAGCGCCTCACCGACCGCACTCCAAACACTGAGGGAAAGATCGCCTGTCCCTTCCACCCCGACGACACACCAAGCTTGCACGCCTACCCAACCCCCGAGCAAGGATGGGCGTGCTACGGCTGCACAACCCCCGACGGCAAACCCCTCGGCGGCGACATCTACACATTCGCCTCACAACTCTGGGGAATCCCAGCCCACGGATCAGCCTTCCTCAGCCTACAAGCCCGCCTGGACATGCTGTTCGGTACATGGAGGCTCAGGGCGGATAGCTCACTGGCCGACCCGCGAGCGCACGAGAGGACATCGCAAGAGATCGGAATAGTGTGGGAGGCGAGCGGCGATGATCGAGCTGACCGTTAGGTTGACCGACGAGCAGGTGGGGGAGATCGCCGAGCGCGCCGCCGAGATGGTCCCGGTGGGCACGAACGATGTCTCGCCGTGGCTGAACGTCGTTGAGGCAGCCGAGCGCCTGCGTTGCGGCAGGGATCGTATCTACGACCTGATCGCGCTCGGCAAGCTCAACCCACGCCGAGACGGACGACGCGTCTTGCTGCACCGCGACGAACTCGACGCATACGTCGAAGGCCAACAGCGATGAGGAGCCGACACGAACCGCGGCATATCGTCAACGTCAGCGCTCGCTCGCGCTCGTCTGCCGGGCGATGGCGACAGCGAGGTCGCGCAGATCGACGTCGAGGCCTCGAAGGATACGCATCACCGTGTGCCATCCGACGCCGCGATGACCGTTCTCAAGCTGAGAGATGTAGGTGGTCCCTATCCCGGCACGCCCGCCTATCTCCGCTTGGGTCAGGCCGGCGTTCTCGCGAAGTTCGCGAAGGGCTCGCCCGAGGACCCGGTGGTCCTCGTCGGAAATGTCTGTGGCCTGATGGCGAGCCATTGCAATCTAAGCTAACATATGCTAGGCTGTAAAACAAGAAAATACAAGTTGGCACCCGCGATGGCTGGAACCACCCGGGTGCCGTGGCACCGAGAGCTTCAGACTCCCAGCGCGCCAGCCAAGCTAGCAGTCAGCCGGCTCGGCTTCCTCGCCAGAGCATGCCTCGGGCCTCCAATTCAAAGGAGGAACCGAAGATGAGCAACGCCACCACGCAAGGCATCCTGTTCTCCCTCACGACCGAGGATCGGCCGTGGACGGTAGAGGAGCTGATACGCGAGAAGGGCGATCGTTTGGGCGTAGAAGACGCCCTCATCGAGCTGCAGGGCATTGGGCTCGTCAACCGGATCAACAAGCGGGTGGTGTGCGCTTCGCGCGCAGCAATCTACGCGGACCGGCTGAGCCAATGACGTCGCGCAAGCGCCCTGTGCGCCCACCCAAGCCGTCGGGCTCCCCGCACACAGACCCACTCGCCGACGTGCTCCCGTTCAGCGAAGACTACGCACGCACGGCGCTCGAGGAGTGGGTACGACGCAACGCCGAAGATCACGACGTCAAACGCCTCCCCCAACTCTCGCGGCTCATCCGTCAAGCGCAGGCCGCCGGCATGGACACGGACACCATTGGCGCGATAGTCGAAAGCGGATGGGTACGGTAATGGCGGCGAAGCGAGAAAAGACCCGCACCCCCGGCATCTTCAAGCGTGGGAGTCGATACGTCTTCCCATACCGCGTAAACGGCAAGCAGCACTGGGAGTCATGTCGCACGCTCGACGAAGCCAGACGAGCGAAGGCAGCGCGCGAAACCGACATCGGACGAGGCGAGTTCGAAGAGCGCTCACGGATAACTCTGCACGAGTACGCGCGAGACTGGATCGAGCACTACCAAGGCACAGGGCGACGTGGCTTCCGCGAGGAGACGCGCACCGAGTATCAGACTCTGCTCGACAGGTTTGCCCTTAGCTATTTCTCAGAGCAAACTCGCCTGACCGACATCACGCCCAGGCACATAGCTGGTTTCATCGCCTGGCTGTGCAAGCAGACCAAGCCCGCTCCGACCAAGGACGACAAGAAGCGGCGCTTGCCGCTGTCGGATAACACCGTGCGCAAAGCGCTCAGTCCGCTCAAGGCATGTCTTTCGACCGCGCGTCGCGAAGGCCTTATACGCCACAACCCAGCGACAGAAGCAACGCTGCCGCATCGCGCTACGGTCGATGCCGACGAAGATGGGCCGCGTCCCTTCCCACGCAGGGAAGATGACGAGGGCGAGACGATGGAGCTTGTTGTCCAACTCGTGGCGCCTCCCCATCGGCTGCTGTTCGAGCTTCTGGCCTCGACGGGGGTGCGACGCTCCGAGCTGCTGGCGTTCGAAGGTCGTCATCTCATGCTCGATAAGGCCTGTCCTTGCGTGAAGGTGCGCCAGCGCGTTCGTCGCCGTCGCGGGGAGGGGCTGGTGATCGGTCCGCTCAAGTCGCGCTACTCACGGCGCGACCTGCCGATCTCACGATCGCTGGCTGACCGCCTCGCCGCGCTCGGTGTCACTCCACGCGAACTCGTGTTCCGTTCCACCACCGGCACAATGCTCGACCCCGACAACCTCGCCACGCGAGTCCTGGCGCCCGCGTGCGAGACTGCTGGCGTCGCGTGGGCTGGCTTCCATACCTTCCGGCACACGGTCGCATCACGGCTGTTCGCCGAAGGTCGCAATGTCGTTCAGGTTCAGCGCTGGCTGGGCCACCACTCGCCGAGCTTTACGCTCGACACATACGTGCACCTGCTCGACAACGCTCTCGGCGAGCCGCTTCCGCTGGGCCTCGCGGCATGAACTCGACGGTCCCGAGGCTGCCCTAGAGGATAGGGCAGCCTGCAGCGATCCGGGTCACTGGCAATCGAGACGGTCGAGCGTCGATCCGCCGACTTCGAGCCGGAGCCGAGTTACCACTTCCGTTACCACCCCGCCCGATTGGACCACCAGCAACGGAACCTAGATACGTCAGGACCCGCACAGCTGTGCGGGTCCTGAGCCACGCGCCCTGAGAGATTCGAACTCCCGACCTTCGGTTCCGTAGACCGACGCTCTATCCAGCTGAGCTAAGGGCGCAGAGCCGCCTAGTGTAGACGGCCGGCCGCCTCAGGACTATTCCGCGTCGTAGCGCTCGAGACTGGCCCAGGTGTGCTCGGTTATCTGCTCGAGCGACCGAGCGGGTGCGCCTCGTGCGCGTCGGTATCGATTCAGGGCGCCGAGCATCTGATGGGTGTCGTCAAGCTCCAGTTCGGCTTCTCGGGCGGGCGAACGGGTCGGCTTCCAGTCCAGTAGTCGCTCATAGCCTTCGCGATAGAAGTATCCGGCAAGCAGCGCAACCACCAATATGATCAGCGGCAGACCCAAAACCACGAGAGAGAAGTAGATGTCGGGGCTCATTGGGCAGGAATATGCGCTCGTTTCGACTCCGGGCCGTGTCGACTCCGGGCCGTGGCATCCAAAAACGGAGAGGGAGGGATTCGAACCCTCGAACGAGGTCAACCCCCGTTACGCGATTTCCAGTCGCGCCCATTCAACCGCTCTGGCACCTCTCCATGGCTTGCGATGCGCGGCGGCCCCCCAAGGCTACGACACGCACGCCCGCGACGCTGGTAGGCTGCGCCGCGCAGGGCTCGCCGACGCATGTGAGCCACCGACACGATCCGGAGACAACTGATGCTTCTCGCCGTCGCCAACCAAGCAACCGCCAAGGACGTGGGCCTGATCGCCACGTTCATCGGGATCGGTGTGGTTGTGAACGTGATTGTCGTGTTCATCGCGATCCAAATTCGCGGCGAGCGCCACCAGAACCAGCAGTCTTTGCAGAACCGCCAGCAACGGCGCTAGGCTCTGCGCCGATGCGCGCGGTGCAGATCAGCGAGCTGGCGGGCCCCGACGCGGTACGCGTCGTCGACGCTTCCGAGCCGCAGCCCAGTCATATGCTCACTCCCGGCGAGGGCGTGCTGATCGACGTGACTGCCGCCGGAGTGTCTTTTCCCGACGTGCTGCAGACGCGCGGCCTCTACCAGCTCAAACCCGAGCTTCCGTTCGTACCCGGCGCGGAGGTCGCGGGGACCGTCGCGCACGCGCCGTCCGCCAGCGGCCTGAAGACCGGCGATCGCGTGATGGCATTTACCGTACTGGGCGGTATGGCAGAGCGGGCCGTGGCACCGGCCTACCTCACTTTCGCGCTGCCGGAGAAGCTCGATTTCGCCCAGGGCGCGTCGGTCATCCTCAACTACCACACGGTGTACTTCGCGCTCAAGCTGCGCGGGCGCCTGCAGGCCGGTGAGCGCGTGCTCGTGCACGGCGCGGCTGGCGGTGTGGGCACCGCCGCGCTGCAGGTCGCCAGAGCGCTGGGCGCGTGGACGATCGCCGTCGTTTCCACCGAGGAGAAGGAGCGTGTGGCACGCGAGGCGGGCGCGGATGAGGTCGTGCGCTCGGACGGGGCGTGGCGTGAGCAGGCACTGGAGCTGAGCGGCGGCGGCGTGGACGTGGTGCTTGATCCGGTTGGTGGCGATCGCTTCACCGACAGCCTGCGCTGCCTGCGCGAGGACGGGCGCGTGCTGGTCGTGGGCTTCACAGAGGGGTCGATCCCTGAGGTCAAGGTCAACCGCCTGCTGCTGCGCAACGTGTCGGTCGTGGGGGCGGGCTGGGGCGCCTACGTTATGGGTAACCCGCAGCGCAATCGCGCGATTGGCGAGGCCGTCGAGCGGATGATCGACGAGGGGTTCATTACGCCGATTGTTGGGGCGAGTTTTGCGCTCCAGGACGCCGCTGACGCGTTGCGCACGATCGATGAGCGTCGCGCGCTGGGCAAGGTCGTCCTGAGCGTCGGTTGAGCGGTGCTTGCACGGGGAGAGGAGGGCTATGAGCAGGCCCGCCGCGCGAGTGTGTGGAACGCGCGTACACCCGAGCGCTATCTCGATGCGATCGTGCTCGCCGAGAGCGAGTGTGACCAACGCAATCGGCCCAGACCAGGGCGGAGGGTGGTCAGGGCGAAGGCAGAGGCGTCGTCCTATGTAGCCGCTCCTGGTTGGGTGCCGCACTGGCGCCCTACCGTTCGCTCGGCAACGCCGCCGTCCACATGCTGAACAGGCCCTTTGTGCGTCGCCGCGCCCTCCCCAAGCGCCTCCCTCAAGCGCTTGCGACCCACTGTGCTGAGGAGTACGCCAACCTCGCGGTTCTGCTCCCCGAGCTGTACGAGCGTTTCGGGCCCGGGGCAGGGCTCGCGTAGCGCGACTGTGCCAACGCGATGCGAGCACGGCGCTGAGAGATCGACGAACGAACCCTGGCCAGGGTTCGTTCGTCGCGCAAATGGCGGAGAGGGAGGGATTCGAACCCTCGATGGAGTTTGACCCCCATACTCGCTTAGCAGGCGAGTGCCTTCAGCCGCTCGGCCACCTCTCCCAGGACTTGGGCACGCCAGTTTAGACGCTTGGCGCTCAGTGTTTGTGGCGGTGCTTGTGTTTCCTGGGCTTGCCCGCGCGAATGATCATGATCGAGGTCGAGGCGACGTTGTTGCGCTCGTCGAAGGCCTTCGCCATGAGCGTGTGCTTGCCCGGCTTCAGCAGACGTGCGCCGTACCAGACCATGTGGCCACTGAGCGTTGGTACGCCGCCGTGCACGTAGAAGCTGCGGATGACGTGGCCTTCCTGGTACAGGGAGATTTGGTAGACCTTGGCGCTGTTGTCGCTGGCGGTGACGGTGATTGGCAGCGTGTTGGAGTAGCGCGCCCCCGGCTTCGGGCTCACGAGCTTGACTGTCGGTCCCTGCTGGGCGTTGCCGCATTCTTCG
>DATNKN010000142.1:0-3622 GCA_035603375.1 Solirubrobacteraceae bacterium | reverse complement strand
TGGCGCCGTGCCTGATGATGCCGCCCCACTCCTGGGCGGTCCCGGGGAGGAAGCCCGGCACGTCGCACAGCGTCAGCAGCGGAATGTTGAACGCGTCGCAGGTGCGCACGAAGCGCGCCGCCTTGGCTGACGCGTCGATGTCGAGCACGCCCGCCAGCTGGTTGGGCTGGTTGCCGACGATCCCGATCGCGTGCCCATCCAGGCGCGAGAAGCCGCAGATGATGTTCTTGGCGTGGTGCTCGTGCACCTCGAAGAACTCGCCGTCGTCCACGATCAGGCGCACCACGTCGCGCATGTCATACGGCTTGTTGGGGTTGTCGGGCACGACGTGGTCCAGCTCGGGGTCCATCCGCAGCGGGTCGTCGGTGGGCTGCACGCGCGGCGTGCTCTGCATGTTGTTCTGCGGCAGGAAGCTCACCAGGTAGCGGCAGTCCTCCAGGCACGCGTCCTCGTCCTCGGAGGCGAACTGCGCGACGCCCGACTTGGTGTTGTGCGACATCGCACCGCCCAGCTCCTCGAAGCCCACTTCCTCGCCGGTGACCGTCTTGATCACGTCGGGCCCGGTGATGAACATGTGCGAGGTCTCCTTGACCATGAACACGAAGTCGGTGATCGCCGGCGAGTAAACCGCGCCGCCCGCGCACGGGCCCATGATCAGGCTGATCTGCGGGATCACGCCCGAGGCGCGCACGTTGCGCACGAACACGTCGCCATAGGCGCCCAACGAGACGACACCCTCCTGGATGCGCGCCCCGCCCGAGTCGTTGATGCCGATCACCGGACAGCCGATCTTGGTCGCGAGGTCCATGATCTTGCACATCTTCTCGCCCATGACCTCGCTCAGCGAGCCGCCGAACACGGTGAAGTCCTGGCTGAACACGCACACGCGCCGTCCGTCGATCGTGCCGTGGCCGGTCACCACCGCATCGCCCCACGGGCGGTTCTTCTGCATTTCGAAGTCGTAGGTGCGGTGGCGCACGAACGTGTCGAGCTCCTGGAAGGAACCGGGGTCGAGCAGCTTCTCCACGCGCTCGCGTGCCGTGTACTTGCCGCGCGCGTGCTGCTTCTCCTCGGCCTCGGGTGCGGAGTGCAGCGCTTCCTCGCGTAAGTCCTGCAGCTCGGCGAGCTTCTCCTCGTAGGTTTCCGGTGCCTTTGCGCGCATCGGCGCGGATCTTATCCGCGCGAGAAGGGTCTGTGGTGCGCCGCGCCCAGGCGGTCGAGCACACCCGTGAGCAGCTCGGTCGTCTCGGCGGCTATCTGGTCTTCCAAGGACTCGAGTTCGGAGGCGAGGTCCTCCGCCGGTTCTGAAGCTTCGGGCTGGGCCGGCGGATCGGGGTACACCGGCTCTGGCACTGCCAGTGCGACGACCTCTATCTCTATCTCTGGCTCCGGCTCGATAACCGCGATCGGCTTCGCCCTGCGCTTGCGGAAGAGCCGCGCAAAGAATCCAAGTCGGGGCTCGTGCTCCACAGGAGATGGCTCCTGATCTGGCTCGATGGGCGCGACCGGCTCCGGCTCGACCGCGACCGGGTCAGACTGGGACTCGACGGCGACCGGCTCAGGCTCTATGACCGGCTCGGGCTCGGGCTCGACCGCGGGCTCCGGCTCCGGCTCTATGACCATCTCAGGGGTCGGCTCCTGCTCGACAGCCGGCGCGCCGCGCCTCACCGACAACGTCACCCTGGTGCCCCAGCCGGACTGCTTGAGCTGCACGATGCCGCTGGCGCCCTCGCTCTCCCACTCGACCTTCGTCTCGGGCTCGACGCTCGTGATCCGGATCTCGCCCAGCCCAGACAGGTGACGAGCGAGCGCCTCGGGGTTGCTCAACTCCGACCACAGCTCGGGCGGAGACTTGACAAGGGTGCGCTGCACCTCGGTAGAGACGCTCATCGCTCCGAGGTTCGAGCGTCGGCGCGAGAGTCCTCCCTATGCGACGGCGGGGGCACTGCGCGGGTGGATCAACCCCTGCTCGTCCAGTAGCTCCGCGAGCTGAACCGCGTTCGTGGCGGCGCCCTTGCGCAGGTTGTCCGCGACGATCCACATGTCCAGGGCCCGCTCGTGGCCGAGGTCGCGGCGGATGCGCCCGACGAACACCTCGTCGTGGCCGGTGGCGAGCGTCGCCAGCGGGTAGAGCGACGCATCGGGATCGTCAGCCACGGTGATGCCTGGCGCGGCGCGCAACAGCTCGCGTGCCTGTTCGGGGGTCAGCTGTTGGCGCGTCTGCACGTTGACGGCCTCGGAGTGGCCGTTGACGACGGGCACTCGCACGCACGTCGCGCTGACGCGGATCGAATCGTCGCCGAGGATCTTGCGGGTCTCGTCGATGAGCTTGCGCTCCTCGTCGGTGTGATCGTCGCCGGGCGCGAAGCTGCCCGCGTGGGGGAGCGCGTTGAAGGCGATCTGGTGGGCATATACTTGGGGCGGCTCGATCTCGCGTTCGTGCAGCAGCGCGTGGGACTGGTCGAGCAGCTCGTCCACCGCCTTCTTGCCCGTACCCGACACCGCCTGGTAGGTGGAGATCACAAGCCGCTCGATACCGGCCGCGTCATGAAGCGGCTTCAGCGCGACCACCATCTGCATCGTGGAGCAGTTGGGGTTGGCGACGATTCCCTTGTGGTCGGCGAGCGTCGCCGGGTTGACCTCGGCGACCACGAGCGGCACGTCGTCGTTCATGCGCCAGCGTGAGCTGTTGTCAACCACAATCGCGCCAGCTTGCACGAAGCGCGGGGCCCACTCGCCGGAGGTCGATCCACCCGCTGAGAACAGCGCCAGATCAAAGCCCTGGATCGTCTCGTCGGTGAGCGGCTGCACCACCCCCACGCCCTCGATCTCCTTGCCGGCGGAGCGCTCGGAGGCAAAGGGAACAATCTCTCGCGCGGAGAAATCGCGCTCGCGCAGCAATTGCAACATGAGCGTGCCCACCTGTCCGGTGGCGCCGACGACGGCGATTCTGTGTCCCTGGCTCATGCTGCCTCCAGGGTACAGCGCCCTAGGTTTTCAGCACCATGAACAGGATCGTGAGAATCACGAGCAGATCCATCGTGGCGCCGATCGCGCCGATGCGGCGAACGAGCGAGTCGTGCTCGGCGCCGAACGTCACGGGCCCGTCGCCGGCGGCGACGAGGTCCCTGTCGGCGACCTCCACGAGGCGCTTCTCGCTGGGGCTCAGGAACATGCCCTCCACCGCGCCGATGAGAAGCGCGACGACGAATCCCCACTGTACGAAGAACTCGTTCCACACGTGCAGCTTGGAGGCGAGGTAGATGCCGCAGATCACGACTACCGCGAGCCCCGGCATGATGACCCGCACGCTGATCGCGTGGATGGCCTTGTAGAGGGCGGGCAGCGAACGCGAGTCGGCCTTGCTTACCACACCCAGCAAGACCGGGTAGGCGAAGGTCGCGCCGAAGGCGAACACCACGGCCGTGATGTGCACGGCGAGGACGACTTCAAAGAACTCTACCGTCGCGATCACGATTCTCGATCCTATTGATCCGCCCGGCACATGTGCTGGGCGATCGGAGGTTCCGTTGACCTCCGATCGGCTGCCCACCCGTACATGTACGGGTGGGGACCATCGGCGCATGCGCCGATGGCGGGGAGGTACATGTACCTCCCCGAA
>DATNKN010000128.1:0-5400 GCA_035603375.1 Solirubrobacteraceae bacterium | reverse complement strand
CCGTCGCCGCCGTTGGTCGCCGAGCCGCCGCCGTTGCTCGCGGGCGCGTAGGTCGTCCCCGCAGGTCCCGTGCTGCCGCCGGCGCCACCCCCAGCTGCGACACCGCCGGAGCCGCCGCCACCATAGCCGCCGCCTCCGCCGCCATTCATGGCGTTGGGACCGCCCCCGGACCCTGAGCCAACCCCACTGCCGCCCGTGCCGCCTGCGTAGGGCCCATTCTGTCCACCCGTTCCGCCGGGTCCGCCGTCGCCGTTCCCGCCGCTGACTCCGCCATCGGACCCTCCGGCGCCGCCAGTCCCGCCACTACCGCCACCGCCAGCACCGTCAGGGTCAGTGGCCCCGTTACCCCCGCCACCGCCGGGACCGCCGGCGTTGCCTCCCGCACTACCGCCGCAGTCACCGGGGCCGCCGCCACCGCCGCCCCCCGCGATGATCTGATCACTGCTGCCGGCATCGACATTGGTCGATCCGCCGCCGCCGCCGCCGGCCCCGCAGGCGCCATTGGGGCCGTTGGTGCCCGCCTGGCCGCCCCCACCCACGACGATATCGAGCACCTGGCCGGGCGTGACGGTGAGGGTGCTGCTGACGATCGCCCCGGCGCCCCCCGCCGAACCTGTGGAGAACCCTCCCGTGATGCCGCCGCCGCCCCCGCCGCCACCCGTCGCGACGACCGAGATGGAGGTGAGGCCCGCCGGCACCGTCCAGGTGTAGCTGCCCGGAGTGGTGAAGCTCAGCGTGTTGGCCACGCAATTGATGCCGACGTTGGTCACGTCGGCAGTGATGGATGAGCTTGCGCCATTGCCCACGAGGCAGATGATTGCTCCCGTCGGCTGGGTACCGACGGTCACGGTGTAGGCGCTGCCGTAGGTGAGGGAGGTCGTGAAGACGAATGGGCCGTTGCCCGTCACGGTGAGCGTATCGCCGCCGTTGTCCTCGAGGGTGACCTGCTGGCCGGTGCCGAGCCCCGAGACCGAGCCACCGACGGTGTAGGTGTTGGTGGAGCAGCTGACCGTGATGTTCGAGACATTACGGGTCACCTGCGTGCCCTGAAAGTTGGTGACGGTGCAGGTCTGCCCGGCGGGCTCGCTGCTGACCGTGACGTTGTAAGCTCCGAACTCGGCCACCGGGACGGGGAACGTGAACGGCCCGTTGGCGCTTAAGGTCAGCGGATCCGCCGAGTTGTTCTCGAGCGTGACCTGCATGCCGTTGGTCAGTCCGCTCAAGGTGCCGCTGAGCGTGAAGGTGATGGGCGAACACGTCACCGCGATAGAGGTCACGTCCCCGGTCACGCCCGCACCCGTGCCGTGCTGAACGGTGCAGGTGGCGCCCTCGGGTTGAGTCGCGACCGTCGCGGCATAGGTGCCGTCGAATGCAACTTTGGTTGTGAAGCTGAAGGAGCCGTCAGCGGTGAGCGTGAGAGCGTCCGTGCCGTGGTTCTCGAGCACGACCCGTGAGCCCGCGGCAAGGCCGGTGAGGGTGCCGGAGATCGTGAAGGTCTGCGCCGCGCAGCTGACCTCAACGTTGGTCACATTGCTCGTGACCCCTGCGCCGCCGCCGTTCGTGACCGTGCACACCTGACCGGGCGGCTGGCTGGCGACCGTGACGGAATAGGTGCTATTGACGCTCACGGCGTTCGGGAAGGTGAATACGCCGGAGGAGCTCACCGTGAGAGCGCTTCCTCCGTTCAACTCGAGCACGACACTCTTGTCGGACGCGAGTCCCGAGACCGAGCCGGAGACGGAGGCGCTGCCGGCGCCCGAGGAATCGCAGGCGGCAAGCCCCAGAGTGCCCAGCAGCAGCACTACAGATGCGACGAGACGACCGGCAGATGAGCTACGCATGATGATGAAAACCCCCTGAGCCACGATCCATAGAGCCCGCGGAATGCGACCTGTGAGCGGCGGGCCTCGCCTGATTTCAGCGAGCGACGGATAGTGCAGTGCGGCAATCGGACGCGGGCGACACGCGCGTCACATTCTGTAACGTCGTTTTCTCAAGTTTTTGGCGCGTGTGATCGAGGTCTCACGCGGTTCTCATCGTGAGCGAGAGGACGAGGAGTCGCTTCGGCGGCCAAGTAGCCTGTGTGATCACGCCGGCCGAGGCGACGGTCCACCGCTCGGCACAGCCGCGGCCGGCCGCAGGTTTGACACGTCCCGGCGCGGATGAGGACAATGCGCGCCCCTCGTGGAAAGGTAGCTCAGCTGGTTAGAGCACGGCACTCATAATGCCGGGGTCGAGGGTTCGAGTCCCTCCCTTTCCATTTAGAATCAGCATATTACGCGTGCCTCTGAGTCGATGCACGATTTGGTATGCCCTTTTTATGCTCCGCGAAGGCCCGCAAGTGCTCGACCGTGAGGTGCCCGTAGCGCTTCACCATTTCATAGGACTTCCAGCCTCCGAGCTCCTGCAGGATGTGCGGAGGCGTGCCGCCCTGGATGTGCCAACTCGCCCAGGTGTGGCGGAAGTCGTGCCAGCGAAGCCAGGGGACGCCGGCGCGGCGTGCGGCCGCCTTGAAGATCGCGCCATTGGCATCCGACAACGGTAACTCGCCCCCGCGCGGCGCCCGCTTGAAGGTGAAGACGTAGGTGTCGTGCTTTCCTTGCTGCTCCTTGAGGACCCGCAGCGCTCTCACGGAGAGTGGAATGGAAATCGTCTCCCCAGCCTTTGCGCGCGCGGCGGGGACGATCAGCAGCTTTCGGCGCACGTCGACCTGTGGCCAGGTGAGGCCGGTGGCGTTTCGCATCCGGAGCCCCGTTTCGAGACTGAACTCCGCGAGCGCCTTGAGGTGCGGCCAGGGAGCGAGCTCCTTGAGCAACGCGGCTGCCTGAGGCGGCGTCAGAAAGCGCGGCTCGCGCTTCTCCTCTCGCACCGTCAGGATGGGCGGCACTTTGTCGAGCCAGTCCCACTCGCGGTGCGCCTTGCGCAGCACCACGCGCAACATGGCCATGAAGCGGTTCGCGGTACTTCGGCCATCGCTTCGATTGCGCCCTCTCTTTGCGGCCTCTGCGGTGCGGAGGGCACGCAGCTTGGCGATGACGCTCGGCGTGATTTCGGTCAGCGGCAGATCATCGAGGTACTGAGCGAACCATCGCAGCCGCTCGCGGTTGCGGTCCTTCTCACGGCCGGTGGCTTCCAGGTACCAGCGGTCGACGGCCTCCTTCCAGGTGTACCGCGGACGCTCTCCTAGCCTGTGCTGTCGCCAGAGATCGGCGCGGAGCCTGGCCTCGAACTCGTTGGCCGCTGTCCGGTCAGCTGTGCCAGTGCTGCGTCTAACTTTGACTCCGCCGACCGCGAATCGGACCCACCAGTACGGGCTCTTATGTTGGCGATAGAGTGGCATGCGCGCTCTCGGGCTTGCTTCCTGATCAGTTCAATCAGATCGGCGCGGATGAACACCCACTGCCGTCCGATCTTCGCTCCGGGCACCTTACCCGCGCGTGCCTTGCGCAGCAAACAGTCTTCACTGATGCGAAGGAGCATCGCGGCCTCTGTGAGGCCGAGAGTGGCCGATTCTTCCTTCTGCATCATCAATCGGACACCTGGCTAGTGAGCGCGTGTATTCCGACCCCCGGACCCAATGGCCTGTTTTGAGTCTCTCGCAGCGAGCGCACAAACTCGGCGAGATCAGCCTCAAGGAAAACCGAGCGCCGGCCTGTCTTCGCACCGGGAGTAATCCCGCGCTTCGCGCGGCTTCGAACCTCTTGCGGGTGCATGCGTATAAAGGAGGCGGCTTCGTTGAGATCAAAATTCTGATGGTACTTGTCTCAGATGAGTTGCTCGTCTGACGCCGCCCTGGATCACAAGAGGCGAGTTCTCACCGCTGCCAGATGATCGGCTACACCAGCCACAGAAGTCATTCGAGGTTCTGGGGTGCTTTCACCGCACAGCGGACAAATCCCCGAGCGCGGAGGTCCTGGTAATCGAGAGAATTCGCGAGGTTATCGGAGTTTCGCCGCGAAACTCCCTAGGAACTCAGGATTCGTCCTCTGGCGCGCAGAATCCGAGGGACCTGCCAATTGAGCGTGCTTTTTGTTCTGGAGACGGACCGCCCTCTCAAGGCTGTAACACCGATTCGAATCCGGTAGGGAGCGCCACATAATCAACTGCTTACGACACGATCAACGCCCCAAAAACAACGTGGGGTAAGCTTCGGGTAAGTTACAAGTGCATCCACGCCCGTCCGTGCGGCACGGGGAGCAGGCGGACAGTGCCCCGGGCCATAGAAACCCCCGCCTCCAGGTGGCACGGTCTGCTGCGAGAACGGAAACGTCACATTGAGCGAGTCGCTCTGCGCCGAGGTGGCGGCGGATGACGTCAATGGCACGCAAACTCTCTAAGGAAGAGACAGAAAGGAAGACGTTTGAATTCCTGGCGCCGCTGACGCCAATGCGCATCGTGCCGGGCTCCATCCTGCAGAACCCACCACCCGCACCGGATATCGAATGCGAGATTGAGGGTGTGGGTCGCATGGCTTTTGAATTGGTTGCCTTGGATGCAGATGACACGCGCACTCGGCTTAGCAACATGAACGCCACGCGTGAAGCCTGGGGTCGGGCTTTGAAGAGCTGGCCGGGAAAGGAACAAGAGGCACTCCGAGCCGACTGCGACAACGTCTTTCTCGCCTTGAACATCGAAGAGACTGCCGGCGGCCGGGCGCGGGCGAAGATCATGAAGGAAATTCAGACACGACTGCTCGCGAAGGGATCTGGATTCGAAGGCGATCTATTCAGAAGGGACGAAACCTTCGACGGGCTCAACCGAGCCCGAGTGCATCGCGGCAAGCTGTCCAACGGCCCACGAATCAACGCGCCTTCCGCGGGCGCGTGGCTGGCGCCGCAGGTTGACAAGATCCGGGAGAAGCTCTCGGACAAGAATTACCAGACCGAGCGTCCTCTCGAGTTGTTTGCGTATGCAACCCACGACGAAGTAGACGCCCACGTGAATAGCCTTCCGATGATCGACGAGTGCGTGCGGCGGTACCTTCCAGGTTCTCGCTTTCGGCGGATATGGGTTTTCAACCGGCATTTCGGGCAGCTTGTCTACGTGCATCCGCCACCCCAGGGTGCTTGGCGGCATCAGCCTGATCGTCTCTTCGGTGGCTCCCGTACAGCAACGCGCGCGGCCCCGCTGCAGATTCGCTTGGCCAGCATGGCTATGAGCGAGGTTTGACTACCACAGCTGTAAGTCCTTTGCGCTCCTCTCCCCAAAAACACTCGTGTCCGAAATGGGCGGCGCGAACTTCGAATAGATGCTTGCGGGCTAGCTACTTTCCGGCGCAAAAATGACCTATTGGTTGTGGTGCAGCGCCGTGGACATAGGCATGACAGGTACGCAGCCCCTCATGCGAGGGACCGCGCAGGTGTGCGGGACGATGGGGCGGGGTCAGCCGTCGTCGGCTGA
>DATNKN010000101.1:0-3706 GCA_035603375.1 Solirubrobacteraceae bacterium | reverse complement strand
ACCCCACCCACCCCGAGCCAATCGTGGGCAGCACGAGCCCCGCCCCGACGAACGTACCGGTGCACGGCGGCGAAGTCTTCTACGACGGGGTGCGCTATCGGCCCTACTCGTTCACCGTGGAAGCGTTCCCAAGCGGGCCGTTGCGAGTCCTGCTGCTGATCCCGCCGGTCGCGGGAACATAGCTCGCGTACGCACGGCACTGGCGGTCGCGCACCCCCGGGGGACCCGCGCGCTCATACCGAGGGAACGACCCCCTATCCCAAAAAACAAGAAGCGCCCAACAGCCCCGCGCGAGGGACCTAAATCATCGTCGTGGTCATCCGCTCGATCTCAGCGATCGAGGTTTGACCGGCGCGCACCTTCGCGATGCCGTCGTCGCGCAGGCGGCGCATCCCCTGGCCCTCAGCGGCCGCGGCGATCTCATCGACCGATCCGCGGCTGAGCACCAGCGCGCGCACCTCTTCGGTAACGGACATCACCTCATAGATGCCGATCCGACCGCGATAGCCGGTGGAGGTGCAGCGCGAGCAGCCGACCGGCTCGTACGCCTCCGACCCATACAACCCATATTCGGCCAGTAGCGACTCCGGCGCTTTGCTCGGCTGCTTGCAGTGCGGGCACAGCATCCGCACGAGCCGCTGGGCGACGATGCAATCGATCGCGGAGGAGATCAAGAAGGGCTCGATGCCCATGTCGATCAGGCGCCCGAGCGCGCTCGGCGCGTCACGCGTGTGAAGCGTGGAGAGCACGAGGTGGCCGGTCAGCGCCGCCTCAACCGCGATGTGTGCGGTTTCGCGGTCGCGGATCTCCCCCACCATGATCACGTCGGGGTCGGCTCGCAACATCGCGCGCAGCCCGCCCGCGAACGTCATGCCCGCCTTCGGCGCGACCTGCATCTGCTTGACCCCCGCGATCCGCGACTCGACCGGGTCCTCGATCGTGAGGATGCTGCGAGTGCCATCGTTGACGGCACCAAGCGCCGCATACAGGGTCGTGGACTTGCCGCTGCCGGTAGGGCCGGTCACCAGCACCGCACCGTTGGGTCGTGCGATCGCATAGGCGAAGCGGTCCTGCTCGGTGCGCTGCATCCCCAGCGACTCCAGGCCGCGCACGGCGGCACCCTTGTCGAGAATGCGCATGTAGGCACCCTCGCCATACACCAGTGGCAGCGTCGTGACGCGCACGTCCACGCGCCGGCCGCTGACCGTCAGCGCGAAGCGGCCATCCTGGGGCACGCGCCGCTCGGAGATGTCCATCTCCGACATGATCTTGACGCGGGAGATGATGTTGTTGGCCATCGAGCGCTTCAGCGTCGCGGTCTGCGAGAGCACCCCGTCGATGCGCAGCAGCACGCGCATGTCACCCTCGCCCGGATCGATGTGGATATCCGAGGCGCCCTGCTCGATCGCGTCGGCAATGATCGAGTGCACGAGCTTGATGACCGGCGCGTCCTTCTCGGTCTCGTCCATCGTGAATTCCGGCTCTGGTTGCGCGTCGTCCTCGACCAGCCCTTCGACGGACTGCTCGACGCGCGAGAGGCGCGTGATCAGGATGTTCAGGTCCTCGATCGAGGCCGAGGCCGAGCGCACGCGCCGGCCCGTCAGCATCGCGATGTCGTCCACCGTCAGCACGTTCGTCGGATCGGCCATCGCGAGCAACAGCGTGCCGTCTTCCAGGAATCCGACCGGCACCGCCTGATAGCGGCGGATCGCCTCCATGTCGATCAGGTTGACCGCGCCCATGTCCAGCTCGTACACCGACAGATCGATGTAGTCCAGCCCGTAGCGGTCCGCCACCACGCGGGCCAGCTGGTCGTGGCGCAGGATGCCCTGCTCGACCAGTACCTGCCCCGTCGGCTTGCGCTGCGAACGGGCGATCTCAACGGCCTCCTCAACCCGCTCGCGCGTGGCGAAACCAAGGTCCACGACGACATCGCCGATCAACCGCCCGGGGCGGCCGTCGCCGAGGGACTGGGTCAGTGCGCCTCCCTGGATGGGGCGGCTATGGGCGAGGGCAGTCGCGCTCGCGCCGTCGCCTGCTCGCGGAGGCGAAAGCTCGCTCACGGATGCGCCGGTCGATATGGGTCGATCCCCCACCCTGTTGTGATCGGCATTCGCCGCCCCACACTTGACCCGCCGAGATTGTTTCTCACCAGATGCGGGAGCAGATCCACGCGCGCACATATGCGCGCGCTAGGCGCGGCACGAAATTCAGCGGCCGAAACCGTGCTCGAAAGCGCCCTTCACGCCCGCGTCGAGCGCGTTCAGACGCTGCAGTGCGAGCGCCTCCGTGGAGGCGAAGCGCTGCGGGCCGCCGCTCTCCCCGCCGTGGTGGGCGAGCACGCAATGCTCCAGCGCCATGCGCCGCTGCGCATCGAGCGCCGGTGGAGCGTGCGCGGCGATCAGGCGCAACCCCAGCTCGACGTGGCCCAGCATGCGACCCTCCTCGGTGCGCACGATCTCCGCCCCGTAAGCGTATTCGCGGGTCTTGCCGAGGTCGTGCACGAGCGCGGCGCACAACAGCAGGTCGCGGTCGAGTCGCGGATGCACCGCGCACAGCTCGACGGCCAGGGTCGCGACGGCCACCGTGTGCTCGAGCAACCCGCCGACGAACGCGTGATGGGCGCCGGCGCGCGCACCTGAGCGCCCGCTGCCGGAGTCGGGCAGCGAGCAGGGCGCGCGGCGCAGTGCGGCGCGCAGGTCGCGGTCGCCGAGGATATTGTCGAGCAGCGCTTTCAGCCCCGGGTCATACACCTCGCGGGCAAGGTGCTCGATGAAACCGTCCAGCTCGTCGAGGTCCCGGTGCGACACGGGCAGGAAGCGGGCGGCCTCCGCGTCGGACAGCTCGACGCGCGCGATCCGCTCCAGCGCGATCTGCAGCTCGTCGCGAAAGCGCTCCACTCCTCCGCGCACACGCACGATGTCGCCGCGCTCGAAGCGACCGGCATGCAGGTCGGCGTCGCGAAACACGCGGCCGGTGACCGTGCCGGAGCCGTCGCGCAGCTGCACCGTGAGGTAGGGGGCACCCGAGCGCGACATCGTGCGCTCCTTGCGCACGCACGCAAACACGCCGTCCACCGCATCGCCCTCGCGCAGCGTGGCGATCGTGTCGGGTGCGGCCGAGGGCGCGGGCGTGCCGACGGGCGCCTGGGGCCCCTCTCCGGGCGAGCGCGCGGGCGCCTCGCTTGCATTGCTCTCGACGGACATTGGTTGCCCATGATGTACGGTGGGTCGGATGCAGCCATTGATCTGGGATCGACGCCCCGACGGCCTTCGGGCGCCCGCGATGGTGTGCTCGTTTCAGGGTTGGAACGATGCGGGCGACGCGGCAAGCACGGCCACGGCGTTCCTGGCGCGCTCGCTCGGCGCCGAGCGCTTCGCGCGGATCGACTCAGAGGATTTCTACGACTTCCAGGCCAACCGCCCGCACGTCCAGATAGACGAGAGCCAGGCGCGCGTGATCTCCTGGCCGTCGGTCGAGATCTTCGAGGCGCGTGCCCCGCGGGCTCACCGCGACCTGGTGATCGTGCAGGGCACCGAGCCCTCGATGCGCTGGCGCTCCTTCAGCGCGCTGATCGTGGACCTCGTGGAAGCGCTCGACGTGCAGCTGGTCGTCACGCTCGGAGGACTGCTCGCCGACGTGCCCCACTCCCATCCCGTCGCGATGACCGGCTTCGCCTCCGACCCGGCGATGATGCAGCGACTGG
>DATNKN010000055.1:0-2980 GCA_035603375.1 Solirubrobacteraceae bacterium | reverse complement strand
ACCAGTGCGCGACCATCCCGCTCTGGGCGAGCGTGAAGGCGAGGAACACGCCGATCGCAAACAGCGGGATCAGCGGGGCGGTCTTCCCTCCGAAGGCTGCGTAGATCACGGCCGCGGGGACGGCGAGCACGAGGATGCCGTTGCTGAACGCGAGGCGATCGCCCATGCGCAGAAACAGTCGTGGAACGTAGCTGTCGCGGGCCATGAAGTACAGCAGCCGCGGAAAGCCGTTGAAGGCCGAGTTGGCGGCGACCAGCAGCACGAGCGTCGTTGCCACCTGCACGAAGCCATAAGGAATCCCGCCGCCGACGCTGTCGTGCGCGATCTGGGAGAGCACCGTCTGACTTCCACTCGGCGCGGCGCCGTCGAAGTGAGCGACGAGCACGACGCCGATGAACATCGAGATCAGAAGTCCCATCATCACCGTGAGCGTCTGTCGGGCGTGCCTGGCTTGTGGAGGGCGAAAGACGGGGACCGCGTTCGAGATGACCTCGATACCGGTCATCGCCGTCGCCCCAGAGGCGAACGCGCGCAGCAGAAGCAGCACGCCGAGCGCCTCTGTGGCCCGATGCGGAGCCGCGGCGGTCGGGTGAAAGCCATGGGAGCCCGCCTTGATGAGACCGGCGATCACGACCAGTGCGATCGCGGCCACGAACAGGTAGGTAGGAGCGGCGAAGGCGGCGCCCGCGTCGCGCACGCCGCGCAGGTTGCCGGCCACCAACAGCACGATCACCACCAGCCCGATCTCCACGCGTGCCGAGGCAAGCGACGGTAGCGCCGAGGTCACAGCTTCCACGCCGGAGGCGACCGACACGGCGACCGTGAGGATGTAATCGAGGATCAGCCCGGCGCCCGCGAGCAGTCCCCACTGGCGGCCGAGGCTGTCGCTCGCGACGATGTAGGAGCCGCCGCCGTGCGGGTAGGCACGGATCACCTGGCGGTAGCCGAGGCCGACGGACAGCATCAGCACCGCGAGGGCGGCTCCGATCGGCAGCGAGAGCTTCAGCTCGGCCGAGCCGGCGAGCACGAGGATCGCCATCATCGCTTCCGGCCCGTAGGCCACTGAGGAGAGCGCGTCAGGCGAGAGCACGGCGAGGGCGAGCAGGCGGCCCATGCGCTCCTCCGCGATCGCCGTGCTGCGCAGCGCCGGGCCGATCACCGCCTGCCGCAGCGCGTGGGCGACACGGCCCGAGCGCGAGTCGGTCTCCCCCGCCTCAATCGTTGCTTCAAGCTCGTCGTCATCCGCCTCGCGTGGCGCGCTGCGAATGTGCACGAAACGTCCGCTGCGCGATTGCTGGGGATCGGCGAAATTGAGATGGCGATCGACGGGCAGCGCGCGCTCCCAGACCTGCCGGGGCGGCATGCACCCCGTCCAATCGCGTCCCACCTCACTAAGTGCGGCAAGCGCACGTTGGTCTAGCTCGGGAAGTTGCGCGCTCGCCGTGACTGTTGGATCGGACCCACCCACCCCGTCCTCCCTCGGGCCGTCGCTCGAGCTACCACGCGGCCGGTCGCGGTCGCGTGTGCTGTCGGAGGGTGGGCTTGGCAAAGGCTGGCTGACGAGTCCGAGGGTTACGCGCCGCAGGCGTCTTGGGGCCGCTTATGCGGTTGCTCGCTCTGAGCCAGTCCACGGTCGTTCGTCGATCGCGTCGACGCGGTCGGGGTAGAAGGCGACGTGGTCCTTGATCTCCGCGACCGCCGCGTGGGGGTCTCGATATGTCCAGATGGCGTTGACCGAGCGCTCGCCTCCGGCCGGGATGCTGTAGTAGCTGGCGTCGCCCTTGAATGGGCAGTAGCTCGCGTGGTCGGTCGCTTCGATCAGCGAGCCGTCGACGTCCTCGAGTGGGATGTACTGGACCGCCGGGTAGTCGGCCTCGCGCAGCGTGAGCGCGTTGTGCGTGTCGGCGAGGACCTGCCCCGCGATCGAAACGACGACCCGCGCCGGGTTCGGCTCGATCGTGATCGGGTGGTCCGGTCCGGGTTGCTTGATTGGCTTCTCAGTCATGGCTTTGCCTTCCTCGTGCTTGGATCCGTGCGGACCGGGCCGGGTGGCAGATCAACCGTCCCGTCCATCGCCGGCCCTCTCACCTTACTCGCCCCACGTGTGTGGGGACATTGTTTTTGGTGCGCATCCGCGCAGCCTACGGTTGGGACTGGCGCCCGTGGGGGCGGGACATCCGTGCCCCGCCGCGCAGCCACATGCAGGCCACGGGCTCGTTCACCCGTTTGCTCACCGCGATGCGATCGACTCGGAGGCGACGTTCCGCCCGTAACTGCGATCGCTCGCAAGCGCGAATCCATGTGAAAGCAGTGTTATTGACAAAGTCCAGAATCTTGATAGACTTTATGCACAATGTTGGTTCTCGCTTACATCCGCCGGCGTGACGGCGACGTTCGGCAACGCGCTGTGACCGGCGTCTCCTCGGCGGATGCTCGCGTGCTCGAGCGTTGCTGTCGTCCCTAACGCCTCTCCTCCTCGCGTCCTGGGAAGTGCCCCCGCACTCCCCGGACGCCCCCCTCAAAGAGGCCCGCTTTAGCAGCGGACGCCTTGCCACCACGTAACCGCCAAGTCCCGAGAAGGAGCATCGGATGCCAAGAATTATCGTCACCACAGACCCATCGCCTTTGCCTGCCGGCGCGCCCGTCTGGCTCGATGAGCACGTCCAGTCAGTGCACCTGAGCAGCGACCACGCCGCGGCCCAGTTCGTCGAGCGGGTCGCCTGGGCGATCAGCGACGCGGAGGACGCCGACGGCCAGCAGGCCGATCGTCGTGGGCGAGCCGGGCGGCGGCGGCGAGGGAGCAGCTCCACCACGCGCTCCCACAGCCAAGTCCGGGTGCGCGCTTAGAGCAGCGCCAGCGCTGACGCATGCGTCGCGCAGGAGTACTTGGAACTTTCGTTGTCTTCCGGTCGGCGCATGCGCGCCGACGTTCCGACCCTTGCATGCAAGGGTCGGCCTGCCGGCACATGTGCCGGCAGGG
>DATNKN010000079.1:0-3026 GCA_035603375.1 Solirubrobacteraceae bacterium | reverse complement strand
AAGCCTTCTTCCCCCACGCGGCGTTGCTGCGTCACGCTTTCGCGCATTGCGCAAGATTCCCCACTGCTGCCTCCCGTAGGAGTCTGGGCCGTGTCTCAGTCCCAGTGTGGCTGATCGTCCTCTCAGACCAGCTACCCATCGAAGCCTTGGTGAGCCGTTACCTCACCAACAAGCTAATGGGCCGCGGGCCCATCTCGATGCGGAGGCCGAAGCTTCCTTTCCCCTTGCGGGCACATCCGGTATTAGCCCGAGTTTCCTCGGGTTGTCCCGGTCATCGAGGCAGGTAACCCACGTGTTACTCACCCGTTCGCGGCTCTGCCCCAGGGCAAGCCCTGGTTCGTCGCTCCACTTGCATGTGTTAAGCACGCCGCCAGCGTTCGTCCTGAGCCAGGATCAAACTCTCCGTGAAGAACTTCACGAAAAGCTGTCATAGGTGATAGGGACCCATACACCGTGGCCCCCTCTATGACGGGTTTCACTTCTCTACTTGACTCTTTGCCGTCACCGGGTACGCCGAAGCGCTCCCGTGACGGGTCGAACCTGGACGCACACCACGATCGATTCTCGATCATAGGTGCGCATGCTGTTGAGTTTTCAAAGACCGACGTAGCCTCTTCGAGAGGACTTCTCGCTAGAGGAGACCGTTCAGCCCACGCCCGAGGGCGCTTGTAGGCCGACCGTACAGTATAGCGCTCTTCCCAAGCCCGTGTGGTGAGCGTCGCCCACCGCCTCGGTCGCAGAGCCGAGCTGCTGTGCCCGTGCACTATAGGGCATCGCGACGACGGACGTCTGCGGCGCGCCCGTGGCTAACACGCGCACCACCGGGTCGGCACCCCTCCTGCGAGTCCTAATCGGCCCGCAGCCTGCGGAAGCGGCGCTTGCCCACACGCAAAACGGTCCCGTCCAGGCGCTCGGCGGCGAGGTCGTGCTCGCCCGCCGCGAGCGGTTGCTCGTCGAGCGACACGCCGCCCTGGTCGATCAAACGACGCGCCTCCGATCGGGACATCCCAAACGCCTCGGCGATCAACGCGGGTACGTGCACGAATCCGTCTCGATCTCCGCCCTCAGCCCCTCCAGCGTGCTCCTCCCGGTCGGCATCGGCAACCCCGTCGCCAGTCCCGTGCCCGCCGGCGAACACGAACTCCTCGATCTCCTCGGGCACCCCGCGCTGCACGAACACACGATCGAACGCCTGCTCCGCCACGAGCGCCTGCTCGGGCGAGTACAGCCATGCCACGATCTCTCGCGCAAGAGCGCGCTTTGCCTCGCGCGGCTCAAGCGTCGCGTCCAGCTCCCTGCCCAGTAGCAGTTCGTAGTAGTCGCCCATCGCCTCGTCGGGGATGCTCATCGTCTTGCCATACATGTCCGCCGGCTCGTCGGTCACGCCGATGTGGTTGCCGAGCGACTTCGACATCTTCCGCGTGCCGTCGGTGCCGACGAGGATCGGCATCGTCATGATCGCCTGCTCGGACTGCCCGTAGGCGCGCTGCACATCGCGGCCGAGCAACAGGTTGAACTTCTGGTCGGTACCCCCTAGCTCCACGTCCGCGCGCACCGCCACCGAGTCATAGCCCTGGAGCAGTGGATACAGCAACTCGAGCATCGAGATCGGCTCGGAGGCCGACCAGCGCTTGGCAAAATCTTCGCGCTCGAGTATCTGCGCGACGGTGGTGGTACGCACCAGCGCCAGCAGATCGACCATCGGCATGTCCAACCACTCGCCGTTGCGCCGTACCTCCAAGCGCTCTGGCGAGCCGTCGAGGATCTTAAGCGCCTGCTCTTGGAAGGTGGCCGCGTTAGCTTCGATCTCCGCCGAGGACAGCATCGGACGCAGGGTCGAGCGACCCGAGGGATCGCCGACGCGCGCTGTGTAGTCGCCGACGATCAGCACCACGAGGTGACCGGCGTCTTGGAACTCGCGCAGCTTGCGCAGCACGACCGCGTGGCCCAGGTGGATGTCGGGCGCGGTCGGGTCGATGCCGAGCTTGACGCGCAACGGACGGTCCCGGGCCGCGGCGCTTGCCAACTTCTCGGCAAGCGTGCCCAGCGGCAGACTGTCGACGGCGTTGGCGCTGAGCAGCGCCGCCGCCTGATGGGCATTCGGCATGGGCGCCAATGCTAGACTCTCGCGTCCCGGTGGAGCTAGCCGCATTGCCTGCCGGCGGCCGGCCGCGCTTGAAGAGGCTTCGCTTTGTGCTGATCCTCTTGGCCGTCCTGCTGCTCGGCCTCATCTCGTTCGTGTTCGGCATATTCTTGGCCGTCGCGTCCGACCTGCCGTCGCTCACACGGTTCTCGCAGTTGAAGAACGCGCAAAGCTCGGTGCTCCTGGACGACATGGGCAAGCCGATCGGCGTCGTCAGCGAAAAGGATCGCGTGATCGTCACGCCCGCGGAGATTCCGCCGATCGTCAAGGAGGCGGTGATCTCGATCGAGGACAAGCGCTTCATGACCAACAGTGGCGTCGACGTGCGCGGTATCGCACGCGCGTTCGTCCAGGACGTCATCCACAAAGGCACCGTGCAGGGCGCCTCCACGATCGAGCAGCAGTTCATCAAGAATGCCCTGCAGGCACAGTCGCACCGCACGATCTTCGAGAAGCTGCGCGAGGCGGCGCTCGCCTACCAGCTTTCGCGCAAGTGGTCGAAGGAAAAGATCATCACCGCCTATCTCAACACGATCTACTTCGGCAACGGCGCCTACGTGATCGAGTCGGCCGCGCAGACCTATTTCGGCTCCCAACCGCGTCACGTGGGCTGTGGCACCCCGAGCCACAAGCTGTGTGTGCAGGAAGTGCAGCCCGCCGAAGCGGCACTGCTGGCCGGGATTATTCAATCCCCGACGGACTACGACCCGGCAAACCATCCACTGGCCGCCAAGGCGCGGCGCGATGTCGTGCTCGAACAGATGTTCCAGCAGGGCTACATATCCAAGCCCGTATACGACAGCAGCGTCAACCAGGCGCTTCCGTCCCCACAGGAAATCGGCACCCCCCAGCAGCCGCTGGTGGAAGGAGTGGACGTCGGCTA
>DATNKN010000053.1:0-3811 GCA_035603375.1 Solirubrobacteraceae bacterium | reverse complement strand
GCGCCCGCCGCCGGCCACACCGAGATCGAGCTGCTCGGCCGTGTCGAGGACTCCGAGCGAGACGCGCTGATGGCCGGCGCGCGGGCGCTGCTGTTCCCCGGTGAGGAGGACTTCGGGATCGTGCCCGTCGAGGCCCAGGCCGCCGGCCTGCCGGTCATTGCCTACAGCGTAGGCGGTGCATCGGAGACCGTCATCGACGGACACACGGGAGTTTTGTTCGACCAGCAAAGCGCGCTTGGGCTCGCGGCCGCGATCGAACGCTTCGAGGGACTCGAGCTGGACGAGCAGGCGATCCGCCAAAACGCCGAGCACTTCGGCCGCGAGCGCTTCCGTGCCGAGATGGCCGCAGCGATAGAGCGGGCTACCTCAGCACAGCCGACGCACGCCTAGCGCCCGGCGCTAAGGTCGCATGCCAGTACGACTTGGGACAGTGCTTTGAGAAGGGCTGCAAACGTCATCACACGTCCGATCCAAACAGTTCTTCCAAGAAAAACCGAGTCTTCGGCATCGGCTCCCGAGCCGGGTAGATCCGCGCCAGCAGCTCAAGCACCTCCTGCGCGCTGCGAAGTCCGCACTCGTGGATGAGCATTTCGATGTCCTCGTCGTCCTCGCCATAGCGCATCGCCATAAGCTTCATGGCCAGCAAGTACTGGGGTGAAGCCGTCGTTATCTCTATGCCTTGAACATCTGGCACCGGACGTGCCGCCCCGTCCTCGCCCGGCATGAAGCCCTTCGCTGCATCGTTGAGCCAATTCTCGGGCAGGTCGAGGTCCTCAGCAACCTTCGCAGCGGCCTCGTAGATCGAACTCTTGGGCTCGAACACGGCATCGATGTCCTTCGTCACACGCCTCGTGGAGTAGGCGAGTGCCATCGCCGCGCCTCCGACGATGAAGATCTGCCCGTGCACCCCCTTGCTGGACAACTCATCTCCGAGCGCCTGTAGCGCCCCGACGATCTCGGCGCGCGAAAAGCGTTGTGGGGACTTCTCAGACACGGTCAAACACCTCCCGCGCGATGAACACCCCGTGGCGCGCGAACACGGCCGGAGTGTGGGCCAGCACATATGCCTCGAATGTCGGCTTGCTTGCCACAAACCACCACGGCTCGACGAAGCGACGGGGGTCCTCGACCCAGTTGGGTGCGGGGATTTGCCCCTCGCGCGCAAAAAACTCCGCTGTACCGGCCAGGGCGGCATCGAAGCGAGCGTCGCCGGTCGATGGCGGCTCCTGCTGTAGAAGGGCGATCTTGCCGGGTGGCGAGGACCCTCTGAAGTCGTCGGCGAAACCAAACAGGAGCCTCACCGCGTCCTGCTCCCGGTCGTGCTCGAGGTCCTCGGTGATGATCGGGGCGAGTTGCTCGAGCGACGCCGCACCGCGCCGTACGCGCGGATGGGCACGTATCTCCAGGTCGTGCTCGCAAGCGTCGAGCAGCCGCGCCAGTGTGGCGATGGTGGGCGTCCGTGCGCCCGACTCGTAGGCCGCGACGGCGGGCTGAGCCGTGCCAGCTCTACTTGCCATTTGAGCTTGCGTGATGCCGGCCGCTTGGCGAGCGTTCTTTATGAGATCGATCGTGCCCATATCCAAAATATACACATTCCGATATGTGCCCCTAGCAGAGTTTTCTACTGTGCCAGTAGAAAAGGCTCGTCGGTAGAAAACTCCGGTTGGCGTCGAGCAACGAAGGTTCGATGCCCGTGGACAAATTGGCTCTACCCCACCGCCCCCGGTCCGCCGCGAGCCGTCGCCGTCGCCGCATCCAGCAACCCCGCGCCATAGTCGGCCTGATCCTGTGGGTCGCCGAGCTTGCGCGTCGTGCGCTTCAGCCGCGTGGTGATCTGCGCGACCGTCGGTTTGCGCCCGAGAATCTTCGCGGCGAGAATCAGCGCCGCGGTGGCGGCCACGTGCGGAGTGGCCATCGAGGTGCCTTCGTAGCCGTTGGGAAACCCAAACACGCGCGGGTTGGTGCCCGTGAAGGTCATCTGAAAAATGTCGTGCCCGGCGGGCAGTTCCGGCTCGCAATTGGGGTCACCCGGCAGGCTCATGTCCGGTCCGCCTCCCGGCGCCACGAGCGTGATGCCGCGGCCGTAGTTGGAGTAGCTGGCGAGGCACCCGTGTTCGGTGGTGGCGCCCACCGCGACCACGTGCGGCCCGCGAGCGGGATAGGGGATCGTGGTGCTGCCCTCGTTGCCAGCCGCGGCGACCACAAGCACGTTGTGGCGGTAGGCGTAGCGCAGCGCCTGCACCAGCTCGGGAATGTCAGACGCGGTCACGTTGCTAGAGAACTCGAGGCTCATGTTGATGATGCGCGCACCATGATTCACGGCAAAGCGCACCCCTTCGGCGATCGTCGACGCTTCGCCTTCACCCGCGCTGTCGAGCACCCGCACCGGCATGATGCGCGCCGCGTAGGCGAGACCCGTGAGGCCGTAGTGGTTGTTGGTCGCCTCGGCGATCGTGCCGGCAACGAACGTGCCGTGACCGTTGTGGTCATTGGGGTAGGGGGTGTGGTCGATGAAGTCATACCCACTCACGAACGCGTACTTGCTGAAGTCGGGCGAGCGCCGGTACTTGCCGCGGTTGGCGTACGCCACGCCGGTGTCGAGCACTGCGACGATCACGCGTGAGCCGCCGGGAGCGCCGTCCGCAGCCACGTTGGCCCACGCTTCCGGCGCGTTCACACCGAACTTCCCGTCGAAGTTCCACTGCACCTGCTGCCAGCCGCCGGGCGGGTCCTTTGTGCTCGTGCCGGGATCGTTGGGAATGAACGTGCCGGCCGTGTGCGCCACGTAGTCGGGCACCGCCCACATCACGTTCTTCTCGGCGCGCAGCTTGGCGAGCGTTGCTTCCAGGCCGACTCCCCGACGCACACGCAGCACTCGCGTAGTCGAGGAGCCTGCTTCCGATTCTTCCCCTGAGCTCGCCGCGCTCGACGCGTGAGCGGCGGGCGAATCGGACGGGGCGTACTCGACGACGATCTGCTGTGGCTGGGCTGTTTGTGGCGCGACCTCCGGGGACTGCAACCCAGCACCGGGAGCGGCACCGACCGTTGCGGTTGGCTGTGCGCCGGCGGCCCGTGCCGGTGAGCGGGCGGTCGCGAGCGCCAGCAGGACTACGGCCAGCAGCACGAGGATGCACGTGGAGAGGACCAACAGACGCCGCTTGGGCAAGCGTCGATATAGGGGTTGGGCAGTCGGCGGCAAGTTGGCTCCTCAGTAATCATGATGTGTTGAGCGCTTCAGAGTTGCGCTCCTCGCCAACCCGGTCGCCAACAGCACATGAGCAACCACTTCTTTCCGCGCGACGAATACTTCATGCGCCTCGCGTTGCGCGAGGCGCGGTTGGCTGTCGAGCACGAGGATGTGCCGATCGGAGCGGTGGTCGCCCACTCCGGCGAGCCGATCGCGATGGCCCACAACGAGCGCGAGCTGCGCCAGGACCCAACGGCGCACGCGGAGATCCTCGCGCTGCGCGAGGCGGCGCGCGTTCTCGGCAGCTGGCGCGTGCTCGACGCGGTCATGTACGTCACGCTCGAGCCGTGCGCGATGTGCGCCGGCGCTATCGCATTCGCGCGTATTCGCCGCCTCTATTACGGCGCTGCCGATCCCAAGGGCGGTGCCGTGGATAACGGCGTGCAGTTCTTTGCCTCTCCAGCCTGCCACCATCGGCCGGAAGTCTATGGCGGCATGGCGGAAGCGGAGGCCTCGGCGCTGCTCAAGGACTTCTTTCAGGAGCGGCGGTAGCGCATGTCCCGGATCCGGAGGCGACGTCCGCCAGGCACAAGAACGCTCATCGCTAGTAACTGAGCGGCTCTC
>DATNKN010000052.1:0-3327 GCA_035603375.1 Solirubrobacteraceae bacterium | reverse complement strand
GGTCGCTCCCGCTGGAGGACCGCCTCCATAGGCCGAGCCCGAGTTAGAACCGGAACCCGAGCTTGACCCGGATGAGCCCGACTTGCCGCTCATGTTCGGGCAGGGATGCCCGCTGGACCCTTGCTGGGGGGCCGTCTGTGTCTTGGGCGTGGTGGTCGTCGTGGACGGCGTCGTCGCCGTGCCACTGGTTGACTGGGTGGTCGTGCTCGTCGTGGAACTCGGAGAAGCCGCGGCGCCGGCGATGCCGGCCACCGCTCCGCCGGTGGCGAGAGCGCCGACGACGAGCCCTACTCGAATGATGCCTGTCCTTTTCATACGCGAACCTCCAATGGGTGGGTGCGGGGTATGCACACATCCTGGGACCCGTCCCTAAGGCAAAGACAACGCAACGGCTAAGACCCAGCGAAGGACTTTGTAGGAGGCATTCTTATGGTGCCCGCACGGCGTGGACGCCAAACTCGGCGCGTTTTGCCTCGCCCGCCAACGCCTGGGCGCCGAGCGCTACGAGGACGCTTTTGCGCGGTGACCGTCAGCTAGGTCATACGCGATCTTGTCACTACCGGACTTGCGCGTAACCGTCGCGGACAGCTCGGGCGCGAGGCCTGCGAACGCGGAGCCGAGGCGAAGCGCCACCGGCGCGACATCCACCTCGCCGCGATTGCGCTCGATCGCGCTCACCACGGCCTTCGCGACGTCCTCGGGGCTACGCGTGCCGACACCACGCGGCAACTCGACCTTGGCGTCGGCAAACATGCCTGCTTCGCGAATGAAGCCGGGGAACACCGTCGAGACACCCACGCCCGTGCCGTGCAGCTCGGCGCGCATCGCGCCCGCGAAGCCGCGCAGCCCAAACTTGGTCGCGTTGTAAATCGAGCTGCCCGCCGTTGCCGCCTTGCCCGACAGCGAGGACATGAACAGGAGGTGGCCACTACCGCGCCTCACCATCTCGGGCACAAGCGCGTGCGCCATCGCGATCGGAGCGCGCAGGTTGACATCCAGGGAGCGATCGATCTCATCCATCGTGAGCGAGTCCAGCTTGCCACTGCCCGGCAGCGCCGCGTTGGCAACGAGAATGTCAAGCTCGCCGGCCTCTGAGAGCAGGCGATCGACCTCCGCGGGCTCGCTCAGGTCAACCGCGAGGGCACGTGCGCCAAGCTCAGCCGCCAGCGGCTCCAGCACATCGACTCGCCGGCCCGTGAGGATCAGCTGCGCGCCCTTGGCCGACAATGCCCGCGCGATCGCGTGGCCGAGGCCGCCCGTCGCGCCGGTGAGCAGCACCTTGGAACCGGAAATCTCCATGAGCTGACAGCCTACGCGAATGTCCGTGCGCGCGCAGGGAGCGTCATCTCATCCGTCTCACGAGGCCGGAGCCGCGACACATGCGCCGGACGCGTCAGCGCGCGCGCCGAAGGTGATCGCCCTGTTCGGGCCGACCGGGATCGGCAAGACCGCGGTGGCGGTCGCGCTCGCCCGCCGGCTGCGCGCGCCAAGGGGCACAGACGAGCGCGGCGAGCATCCAGTGGCGATATCCGCTGACGCGCTGCAGGTGTACCAGGGCATCGAGACGCTCACCGGCGTGGCCACAGCGACTGAGCGGCGGGAGCTGGAGCACCGGCTCGTGTCGTTCCTGCCGATCGACGCGAGCTTCAGCGCCGGGCAGTACGCCGAGCTGGCGCACGCGGAGATAGACGATGCGCTCGCCGAAGGCCGCCGGCCGATCGTCGTGGGAGGGACCGGGCTGTATCTGCGCGCGGCGCTGTGCGATCTGGATCTACGTCCTCCCCCGCCCGAAGGGGCACGCGAGCGCTGGACCGCCGAGCTTGAACGCTATGGGGCGCCCGCACTGCACGCACGACTCGCCCAGCGTGCCCCATGGGCAGCAGAAGAGATCGACCCGAACGACCGCCAGCGCATCGTGCGCTCGCTGGAGCTGCTCGACACGGGCGAGCTGGAGCCCCCCAGTGGGCCGTCGCAGCTGTGGACAGAGGAGATGCGCCGCCCCACGCTGCTGGTCGGGTTGACGATGGAGCGCTCGGCGCTGTACGCACGCATCGACGCGCGCGTTGAGACGATGCTCGCCGCTGGTGTGCGCGAGGAGGTTTCGCGCGCACACGCCGCCGGCGCGAGCGCCACGGCCCGCAAGGCATTGGGTTTCGAGGAGCTGTTGGCAGGGGATGTGGAGGCAATGAAGCGCCACACCCGCAACTACGCGCGCCGCCAGCTCACGTGGATGCGCAAGCTCGCGGGAGTGCGGGCGATAGACCTCACCGATCTCTCACCGGAGCAGGTCGCGGGGGAGATCGTGGCGATGAGCGCCTAGACTCTCGCGCCGCATGAACACTCGCACTCGACAACGATCCTTGCTCGCCACGACCGCAGTCGCGAACAGCGCATCCCACTCACGAGGCAGCGTATGAGATTCGAGAAGTGGCAGGCACTCGGCAACGACTACATGATCGTCGAGCACGCCGAGTTGCCATTCGAGCTGACGCCCGAGCGCATCCGCAAGCTGTGCGCCAGGCACTTCGGCCTGTTCGCCGACGGCGTGTTGCTGCTCACGCCCTGCGAGGACCCCCGTTTCGTGGCACACCTGCGTATCTACAACCCCGACGGCTCAGAGGCCGAGCTGTCCGGCAACGGCGCGCGCGAGGCAATCCTCTACCTGCGCCGACGCGGCTGGACCGACGAGGATGTCTTCTCGATCCAGACCGCCGCGGGTGAGATCCGCCCCACGATCACGGGCCCCGACACCTGCCGGGTCGATATGGGCCACGCGCAGCTCAGCTCCAAGGACTTCCCGGACGGTCCCGAGGATGGCACCGGCGAACTGGTCGCCGATGGGCGCGCCTGGAGCTTTCGGCACGTGTCGATCGGCAATCCCCAGTGCGCGATCCACGTAGAGGATCTGGCGACGCTGGAGGCGCTCGACCTGCCGAGCATCGGTCCCGCGATCGAAGCTCACGAGCTATTTCCCAACCGCACGAACGTGTCGTGGTACACACAACTCGAGCCCGGCACGATCCGCGCGCGCATCTTCGAGCGTGGAGTGGGGGAGACACTGTCCTCGGGCACAGGCGCCACGGGAGCCGCCGTCGCTCACGTGCTGAGCGGTCACGCCAGCGCCGCGGCGAAGACGTCCAGCGGCGCCCAGCCCACGGAGTCGATTACGGTCAACCTCGACGGGGGCCAGTTGAATGTGGGGGTAGGAGAGGATCTGCACATCGAGTTGACCGGCTGGGCACGACCCGTGTTCGCGGGGCGGCTGAGCGAGGAGTTTGTAGGAGAGCTGACCGATACCGACGAAGGAGCTGCATGAAACCGAGTGAG
>DATNKN010000050.1:0-7758 GCA_035603375.1 Solirubrobacteraceae bacterium | reverse complement strand
GACGCCCAGGTGCCGCTGCGCGCCGAGCCGGTCGAGCTGGAGGAGCTGTGCCGGGCGGTCGCCGCCGAGTTCGAGCGTCGCGCGGGCGAGCGCAACGTGGGGATCGAGGTGTGCCCCTCGCCACGTGCTTGCTGGGCGCGTTGCGATCCCGGCGCGGTCGCGCAAATCGCAAGGATCCTGCTCGACAACGCGATCGGCATCGCGCCGTCGGGGTCGGGCGTGCAAACAGCCACGGCGACGGACGGCAGTTGGTCGCGAATAACGGTCAGCGACAACGGGCCGGGAGTGCCCGAATCCGAGCGCGAGCGGATCTTTGAGCGCTTCCAGCGCGGCAGCACCACGGGCGGGCACAGCGGCTTCGGCCTCGGCTTGGCGATCGGACGCGAGCTTGCCAGCCGCATGGGCGGCACGCTTGCCCTGTCGGACGACGGGAGCGACCGGCGCACGACGGGAGCATGCTTCGTGCTGCGCCTGCCGGCCGTGCGCGCAGAGGACGAGCGGGAGCTCAGCACGCCATGAATATCGCCGAGCTGGCGCGCGCCGCGGGACGGATCGCGCTCGATACCGAGTTCATGGGCGAGGGCCGCTATCGAACTTTGCTGTGCCTGGTCCAGTTGGCCGTTGCCGAGCCGGCCGATGGCACTGGGAATACCGGGAGCGAAGACGGCGAGCACCCTAAAGAGGGGCACGAGCGGATCGAGATTCTCGATCCGCTACGGGAGGAGTGGCTCAGGCAGCCACTCGCCGAAGCGATCGCCGACCCGGCAGTCGAGCTGGTCGTGCACGCCGGGCGTCAGGACATCGCGCTGCTGCGCCGCGCGCTCGGGTGCGAGGTGCGCAACGTGTTCGACACGCAGGTGGCGGCCGGTTTCCTCGGGATGGGCGCTCAGTGCTCATACGACACGCTGCTGGCTGAGCTGCTTGGCGTGAAACTGTCGAAGAGCGCGAGCTTCACCCGCTGGGACGCGCGCCCGCTCACCGGCGAGCAGCTCGACTACGCCCGCGACGACGTCGTGCACCTGAGCGCGCTCGCGATCGAGCTGCAACACCGCCTGGATAAGGTCGGCCGCCTGCGCTGGGCGCGCGAGGAGTGCGAATTCCTCGAGCGCGTCAGCGACGAGCGCAACCTCGACGCCATCTTCGAGCGACTGCCGCGCGTCCGCAGCCTGAACGCTGCCTCCCAAGGTGTCGCGCGCGAGTTGGTCGCGTGGCGCGAGCGCATGGCCGCGGAGCGAGACAGGCCGGTACAGAGCGTGCTCGGCGACGCCGCGCTGGTGGAGATAGCCAAGCGCAAGCCCTCCTCGCCACGCAAGCTGCAGGACATCCGGGGCGTCGGTCAGGGCAGTTTGCGCAGGGGAGGTGAGGATCTGCTCGCGGCGGTCCAGCGAGGCCTGGAAAGCTCCCATCCGCCGCTAGCCGGCGGGCCGCGCACCGCCCCGCCGAGACCGGACGACGCGCCGCTGATCGCCCTTGCCGAGGCGCTGGTGAGGGCACGCGCCCGCGAAGCCGACGTTGCGTACGAGCTGCTCGCCTCGCGCGCAGATCTGCAGGCAATCGTCGCCGTCCGCCGCGATGCGCGCGCGGGCCGTGACTCCCGCGGCGAGGCTGACGTGCGCACCCTGCGCGGCTGGCGCCGCGAGCTGGTCGGCGAGGAGCTGCTTGCCCTGCTCGACGGGCGCATGAGCCTGTCGGTGCAAGACGCCCGATTGCAGATCGATCCCATCTGACCAGCGTCAGGCGCGGTACTGAAAAACGGCGACTATACTTTACAAAATGAAGGGTTAGTATCCCGAAATGCGCACCTACAACAGGGGATTCCCCCGGTTGTGCTTACTGGATGCTGTTGTAGATCGTGAACATCGGGTAGTACATCGAGATCACGATGAACCCGACGATCCCGCCGATCACCAGAATCATGATCGGCTCCATGATCGAGGTGAGCATTTTCACCGACGCCTCGACCTGGTCGTCGTAGAAGTCGGCGATCTTGGCGAGCATCTCATCCAGCGCGCCGGTCTCCTCGCCGACGCCGACCATGTGAGTGACCATCGTCGGGAAGACCGTCGCCTTGGCGAGCGGTTCTGAGATCGTGCCGCCGCGCTTGACCGAGGCGATCACGCCCACCATCGCGTCCTCGACGACGACGTTGCCTGCCGTTCTGCCGGTGATGTCGAGCGCTAGCAGGAGCGGTACGCCGGCCGCGACCAGCGAGGCGAGCGTGCGCGACCAGCGCGCGACCGCGATCTGCTGCACGAGCGAGCCGATCTTCATCGGTATGCGCAGACGGAAGCGATCCCACTGGGGACGGCCCCAAGCCGACTTCTTCCACTTGATGAACGAGAAGGCGACCAGCCCGAACGTGCCGAACATCGCCCACCAGTAGTGAGTGACGATCTTCGACATCAGCACCGACACTTCGGTGATGGCCGGGAGTTTGCCGCCAAATTCCTTGAAGACACCCTCGAACACGGGCACCAGGAACGCGACCAAGGCGAGCATCGTAGCGACCGCGAACACGAGGATCAGGATCGGGTAGACCATCGCCGAACGCACCTGGCGGCGCAGCGAGGCGTCCTTCTCCAGCTGATCGGCGACGCGCATCAGCGACTGCTCGAGCAGACCGCCGGCCTCGCCCGCGGCCGTCATGGCGACGAACAGCGGCGTGAATACCTTCGGGTGGGCTTCCATCGCGCTCGACAGCGACATTCCCGCCTCGACGTCCTTGCGCACCTGCACGATCGTTTCCTTGAGGAACTTGTTCTCGGTCTGTTCCTCGAGCACGTACAGCGCACGCAGGATCGACAGGCCAGAGGTGATCATCGTCGCGAGCTGGCGCGAGAAGATGGCCAGGTCGGTCGCCTTGACCGACTTCAGAAAGCTCAGCTCGATCTCGCGCGAGGAGTGCTTGTCGGCGATGTCGAGCACGATCATGCCGCGCGACTTCAGCTGGTCTGAGACGGCCTGCTTGGAGTCGGCCTCAATCTCCCCGCGCGCCTTGCCGCCGGACATGTCCATCGCCTTGAAGACGTACGTGCTCATCGTTTCACCCCCTGGTCGCATGGGCCCACAGGCCAAGCCAGACAAGATCGAAGTCCCGCCCACCCGCGTGGCGTGCCACGGCACGCGTGCTGGCCGATCGGAGATCCCATCGATCTCCGATCGGTAGGACGCAGTATGGCGCCGGCATGTGGGCTCATGCCGCCAGCGATCCAGCGCCCATCAGCCGGCGCAACTCCTCTGGCGCGGAGGAGCGCGCTTCGGCGAGCTTCTGGGAAATCTTGCCGGTGCGTACCAGCGTCACGAGCGCCGAGTCCATCGTCTGCATACCCAACGCCGAGCCGGTTTGCAGGACGGAGTAGATCTGGTGGGTCTTGCCCTCGCGGATCAGGTTGCGAACTGCCGGGTTTGGCACGAGCACCTCGCACGCCACCACGCGCCCGGCGCCGTCGGCGGTGGGGATCAGCTGCTGGGTGAAGACGCCCTGCAGTGCGACCGATAGCTGCACGCGCACCTGACCCTGCTGCTCGGGTGGGAAGACGTCGATGATGCGATCCACCGTCTGGGCGCTGTCCTGAGTGTGCAGCGTCGCGAACACGAGGTGGCCGGTCTCAGCCGCCGTCAGCGCGGTCGAGATCGTCTCCAGGTCGCGCATCTCGCCGACGAGGATCACATCGGGGTCCTGGCGCAGCGCGGCCTTCAACGCGTCGGCGAACGTTTGTGCGTCGGAGCCCAGCTCGCGCTGGTTGACGATGCACTTCTTGTGCCCGTGCAAGAACTCGATCGGGTCCTCGATCGTCATGATGTGCTCTTCGCGCGTGCAGTTGATCTCATCGAGCATCGCGGCGAGCGAGGTGGACTTGCCCGAGCCGGTTGGGCCGGTGACGAGCACCAGCCCGCGCGGCTTGCGTGTGAGGTCGTGCACGACCGGGGGCAACCCGAGCTGGTCGATCGAACTCAGCTCGAAGGGAATTAGGCGGAAGGCAGCACCGATCGCGCCGCGCTGGAAGTAGGCGTTGACGCGGAAGCGAGCGTGTCCGGGGATCGAGTAGGCGAAGTCGATCTGCCAGTCGGTCTCAAGCCGTTGGCGCTGGTCGCCGGAGAGGATCGAGTAGACGATCTCGCGCGTGTCGACGTCGGTCAGCTCGGGATAGCCCTCCATGCGCGTCAAGCGTCCGCGCACGCGCACCGTCGGAGGTGCACCGGCGGCGAGGTGCAGGTCGGAGGCGCGCCGCGCCACGACCTCCATCAGCATGTCCGCGAAATCGACGCTCATCGCTGGCCCGGTCGAACAGAGGTATATGAGCAAGCGACGGGCGTGTCGACCATCCACACCGCGACGTCAGCATGGCTGGTGTGCGCGAGCACTCGCTGAACTTGAAGTCTCATGCGCCCCTTATCGGCAGAAGCCGCGCGCATCTCAACCTCCGCCAATAACGCGTGCAAGCTCGGCTATCGAGGTGAGCCCCTGGCGCACCTTCTCAAGGCCGTCCTCGCGCAGGCCGCGCATCCCCTCGCGCAGGGCGACGTCGCGGATCTCCTCGGCCGGGCGGCGCTCGAGTGTCATGCGGCGCGTGTCGGGGGACATCCTCATCACCTCGTAGATGCCCAGACGCCCACGATAGCCGTTGCCGCCGCAGCGACGACAACCGACCGGCTCATACGCCTCCAGGTCGACGAGTGCTTTGTAGCCGTTCTCGCGCAACACTTCGGCGGGCACGATCGTGCGCTGCTTGCAGTTCGGGCACAGCATCCGCGCGAGCCGCTGGGCGAGCACACAGTCGAGCGCGCTGGCCACGAGGAACGGCTCGATGCCCATCTCCGTCAGGCGCGTGATTGCCGACGGTGCATCGTTGGTGTGAAGTGTCGAGAGCACCAGGTGCCCGGTGAGCGCCGACTCCACGGCGATCTGAGCCGTCTCGCGGTCGCGGATCTCCCCGACCATAATCACGTCGGGGTCCGCGCGCACCATCGCTCGCAGCCCGTTCGCGAACGTCAGACCCACCTTCGCCGCGACCTGCACCTGGGTGATCCCGTCGACCTGATACTCAACCGGGTCCTCGACGGTGATGATGTTCTTCTCCGGCGTGTTGAGTGCGAGCAGCGCCGCATACAGCGTGGTGGACTTGCCCGAGCCGGTCGGGCCGGTGACGAGCACGGCGCCGTGGGTTTCGTGGAAGGCGCGTTCGAAGCGCTCGCGCTCCTCGACACCCATACCGAGCTTGTCGAGCTTCATCACGACCGAGTCCTTGTCGAGGATGCGCATAACGATCGACTCGCCGTGTACGCTCGGCAGCGTGACCACGCGCAGGTCCACGTGACGGCCGTCGACCGTGAGGCTCACGCGCCCGTCCTGGGGCAGGCGCCGCTCGGAGATGTCCAGCTCGGCCATGATCTTCACGCGCGAGACAACACCGGCGGCCATTCGCCGCGGGACGGTGGTTATGTCCTGCAGGATGCCGTCCACGCGCACCCTAACGCGCACCTCGTGACCGTCGGGAGCGAGGTGCACGTCGGAGGCTCCGCGCTCCACAGCCTGGGCGACGATCTGGTTGACGAGCTTGACGACGGGCGCGTCGTCGGCGGTCTCGCGCAGGTTGACGATCTCGGCGCTTTCCTGCTCGCTCTGCTCGACCGTCTCGTCGGTGACGACGTCCTCCAGACGATCCATGCGCGAGATCAACTCGCTTATCGCTTCGGGCGAGGCGACCGCGACGCGTACCTCATAGCCGGTCATGATCGCCACGTCGTCGACGGCAAGCACGTTGGAGGGATCGGCCATCGCCAGCAGCAGCGTGCGCTTATCGACGAACGAAACAGGCACCGCCTGGTAGCGCTTGGCGGCGGAGTTGACGACGAGGTTGGCGGCGCTCATGTCGAGCGGGAACACGTCCAGGTCGAGGTGGTCGAGGCCGTAGCGCTCGGCGAGCGCTCGCGCGAGCCCGTCCGGAGTCAGCGCGCCACTTGTGAGCAGTACCCGCTCTGGCGTCATGCCTTCGCTGCGCGACGACTCGATTGCTCCATCGACGCGCTCACGCGAGACGAAGCCCATCTCGACGATCACGTCGGTGAGAAAGCGCGAAGAGGAGCCGCGACGAGAGGGGTTGGTCACACCGGCCACTGGTTCGGCCGCTTGCGTGTCGGACGCGCCGTCGGGTGGCGGCCCTTGAAAGCTGGTGTCCGAAGCGACGTCGGCACGCTCGCGGTCGATCTCAACGCTCACCGTCGTCGAGTCCTCGGCGCCAAAGATGGCGTCCTCGCGCAGCCCGCTCGGAGGCACACTCATCGCTCGCGCCCTCGGGCACGCGATGCGCTCAGTTCAGCTGCCTTGAATGCCCGCGCCGCGACGCATCGCCTGCAGCGGCGCTGCCCGCCCGGCCCACAACTCGAAGCTGAGGGCGCCCTGCGCGACGAGCACCTCCAGCCCGTCCACGGTCGCGATGCCGTGTGCGCGCGCGGCCGCGAGCAGCGGCGTGGAGTCGTCGCGGTAGACGAGATCGATGACATACCCATAGCTACCGACGTGATCGGCGCTCATGCCGAGTTGGTTGAGCGAGCTGGCCTCAGTGGCCGACCGTTGCAGTCCAACCGAGGTGCAGTTCACGAGCAGGTCGGCGGCGACCGGCTGGCTCACCGCTCGAGCACCCAGTTCGCGGGCGAGCACGATGGCCCGCTCAGGGGTGCGGTTCCATACCGAAACCTCGGTTGCGCCCGCGTCCAGCAGGCCCCACACGGCCGCTCGGGCGCTGCCGCCGGCACCGAGCACAAGCACGCTCGGGTGGGCGGGCATCCCAGTCAAGCGCCCGAGCGCCGCGATCAAACCGGGCGCGTCGGTGTTCTCAGCGGAGATCGTTCCGTCGGGTGCGAAGCTGAGCGTGTTGGCGGCGCCGATCGCCCGTGCGGCATCGCTTGCGCTGTCGGCGAGCGCAAGCGCGGCCTGCTTGTGGGGGATCGTGACGTTGGCGCCGAGGAAACCGGAGGCGCCGAGCGCCCGCACGGTTTCCTCGAATAGCTCGGGCTGGATCGGCAGGCGCTGGTAGCTCCAGCCCTCCATCGTGCACGCGGCAAACGCCGCGGTGAACATCGCCGGCGAGCGACTGTGGGCAACCGGCCAGCCGAGCACACCCAGGCGCGTACGCTGCTCGCTCATCGGTGTTTGCAGACGGGCGGCTTGCCCGCGTTGTGCGCGACCGCGGCCTTGTAGGCCGCGACGTCGCTTTCGAACTGCGCGGCGGTGTCGGAGAACACCTGCTCGCCGCAACCGTCGGCGCCCGCCACGTAGTAGAGGTAGCGAACGTGCGCGGGGTGCGCGGCCGCTTCGATCGAGGCTAGGCCTGGATTGGAGATCGGCGTCGGCGGCAAGCCGGTGTGCAGGCGCGTGTTGTAGGGGGAGTCGATGTGCAGCTGGCTTTCGGTCAATTCGCCGGTGTAGGTTGCGATGTGCCGCTGTTGCTCGACGGCGTAGTAGATGGTGGCGTCGATACCAAGCGGCATGCCCGCGCGCAGGCGGTTGTAGATGACCGCCGCGATCTTTGCGCGGTCACTTGGAATCTGCGCCTCGCGCTCGACCATCGAGGCCACGATCAAGAGCTGATAGGAGGTAAGCCCAAGCGCTTTGGCGGCGCGAATCTGCGCCTCGCCGAAATTTTCTTCAAACGCGCCGAGCTGCCGCGAAACGAGTCGCGAGGCGGGTTCGCTGGCATAGAGTTCATACGTAGCTGGGAACAGGAAGCCTTCGAGGTTCGGGGTGCCGGCGGGCGC
>DATNKN010000033.1:0-2185 GCA_035603375.1 Solirubrobacteraceae bacterium | reverse complement strand
ACTCTCAACTGCGCTATTCCCCAAAGCAAACACGCGAAAAAACAGCTCTTTCCCTGTAAGCGACCCGGTCCCTCTCCCAAGGCACCCCGTCAAACCAGTGGATTGTCGACCACGAAGACCGACCCAAACCCAATCTTATGTTTTAGTCCCCGCATCCCAAACAGGACACGAGAACGAGAAGCACTGTACACAACACGCAACCACATGTCAAGCCCCAGTGCGACAAGCAGCACCGCTAGCTACACAGACAGGACCACCGGCTCAAGGCACGCCGCGAGGACGTCGAAGTGCTCAAGCCGCGACCACGCCTCACGATCCCCGATCACATACAACCGTCGCCGTGCGCGACTGACCGCGACGTTGAGCAGGTTCGGCTTCTGCGCCGCCCACGCCCGCGCACCCGGACGCCGCGAATCGCCACCGAGCACCAAGATCACGATCTCAGCCTCACGCCCCTGTGCGGTGTGGATCGTACCGGCAGTCAGGCCCGCATAGCTCTTGCGGTACTTCGCGATGTTCCGCGCGACCGCCCGAAACGGCGTGATCAGAAAAACCTCACTGAAATCGACCATCTCATAACGCAAACCATCAAGCAGCTGCTCTAGCGCCACACCCTCCGCCGCAACCCAATTACCACTCGACGGCGCACCGGGAACATCGATCCAATGACTCCCCGCCAAACGCAACTCCTCCCGCTCCGGCGTGCAGTTGAGCATCTGCCCACCATAGGCAACCTCATTCACAATCTCAAACATCGGACTCTCACAACGTCGATGCACGTTCAGGGGGATGCCAACCCAAAGGGACTGCAACCCCTCCCCCGAGCACGCACGGTAAGTACCAAGCTGACAAACCTGATCGGCAAGCGTCTGCACCGAGGCATCACCAGGCAGGCACGAGCGCTCAACGCGATGCTCTGCTCTGAGCACACGCTCGATGCTGCGCGGAAGCTGAACGATCGGCTCCAGTTGCAGCGGGTCGCCGACGACGACCACGCGCCGCGAACGCCAGATCGCACCGACGGCGGCTTGCGGGGTGGCCTGGCCGGCCTCGTCGATCAAAAGCCAGCCAAGATCCTCCTGGCCCAGATGGCGAAACAAATACGGAAACGAAGCAAACGTCGTGCTCACCAACGGAACCGCGAGGAACAAGCACTGCCACGCCGCCCGCGCGGCCTGCGGGGAAACATCGCTACCGGCCTGTCCTGAAATCAGCTCGGTGGCGCAACGCAGACTCGCGCGCATCTTGGGAGCGGCCGCTTCGATGAACGCACGGTGCAAAGCAAGCGCGGCAAGGAACAGCTCCACGCGAGCCGTGTTGTAGTCGCTATCGATCCAGGGGGCACAACGCTCGCGCCGCTCCCGCTCCGCGGGCTCAGCCCAGCGCTCATCGGCCATCACAGCATCGGGAAAATCCGTCGCAAAACGCTCGCGCACAGTGGGGATTTCAACCTGAAGCTCCCGCGCCCGCGCTTCGGCAACGCGTCGCCTCTCCTCATGGCGCTCGAGCAAAGCCGTCAGCTCCGCCGCACGCGCCTGCACCGGCTCCAAGCGCACGCGCGTCTCGCTGGCGGCCTGCTCAGCAGCCTCGAGCCCCACGCTCAAGCGCGCCCGCCGCAAGCGCCAAGCGCGTATGGCGCCACCAAACGTGCGAACCCGCTCCATCGCCGAGGGCCGCAAACTCTCATGCGCACGCAACGCATCCACGCAGCGCGCGACCGCGCTCACGGCAACACGGGCCGCCTCGCGCCGCTCGGCCAGCTCAAGCTCAATCTCATCCAAACCCACACGCGCACCATCTGCACCAATGCGCTCTGCCATCAACTCTGCCACGGCATCCTCGCGCGCGTCCAACAGGTCGCCATAGACCACCCGCTCAGCCTGGCTCTTCTCCACACACGCAAGCGCCTCCCGAAAACGCGCCACAGCCTGCTCCCAACTCGGCGCCGGCGCCGACTCCGTGTCCTCCCTCTCCGCGTGCGTCCGCTCCCCAGGCTCAGTGTCCTCCCCCTCTGCGTTAACCCGCTGCCGCGACACGCGGCTTGCCCGCTCCAGCACGTCCCGCAGCCCTTCCCACCAAAACCGGCTGACGAATGCTTTGTTGCGCGCCCGACTACCCAGCACAGCCGCGACCATCGCCCACGCCTCCCGTGGCGGGTCGCAGCCCGGCGGGGTCAACATCTGCG
>DATNKN010000021.1:0-2630 GCA_035603375.1 Solirubrobacteraceae bacterium | reverse complement strand
GAGCCGATGACGACGGCCCGCGCGCTGCGCGGGCCATTCGACTACTGGCTTCCGCTCGAGCTGCGCGGGGAGGTGACGGTTGGCTCGATGCTGGTCGTGCCGTTCGGGCGGCGCGAGATCCTGGGCGTGGTGACCGCGCTGGCCGACAGCAGCGAGATCTCCGAGGAGAAGCTGCTCGCGCCGCTGCGCGCGCTCGAGCTTGGTGTCCCGATCGAGCTTGTCGCGCTGGCGGAGTGGCTCGCCGCGGAGTACTGCTCGACGCTCGCGCGTGCGCTCGCGCTCGTGCTGCCGCCTGCGGCCACACGGCGGCTGAGTGGGCGCAAACGCCGCGCCGCGCCGGCGCGCCCCGAGCACGTCTCGCTTGGCGCGCGCACGCTACAGCCGCCAGCGCCGAACGACGAGCAGGCTGCCGTGCTTGCCGATCTGACGGCGGCGCTTGAGTCGGAAGCCGCACAAACGCGGCTGTTGGCGGGCATCACCGGCTCGGGCAAGACCGAGGTGTATGTGCGCCTCGTCGCCGAAGCACTTCAGCGTGGGCGCGGGGCGATCGTGCTCGTGCCAGAGATCGCGCTCACGCCGCAGATCGTCGGGCGCTTTGTCGAGCGCTTCGGCGACACCGTCGCGGTGCTTCACTCGCGTCTGACGGTCGCCCAGCGCCGCGAGGAGTGGCGACGCCTGCGTGTGGGGGAGGCGCGCGTGTGCGTGGGGCCGCGCTCGGCCGTGTTCGCCCCCGTGCAGCGGCTCGGCTTGATCGTGATCGACGAGGAGCACGATTCTTCCTACAAGCACGAGGGCGACCCCCGCTACGACGCGCGCACGGTTGCCGCGCGCCGCGTGAGCGACAGTCGTGCGCTATTGCTGCTCGGCAGCGCCACACCGCGCCCGGAGAGCGTCCATGACGCGCGCAGGCCGCTGCGGCTCTCACGCCGCGTGGACGGCCGGCCGTTGCCGGCGGTGAGCGTGCTCGACATGCGCGAGCAATCGCACCCCTTGCACCCGCTCACCGTGCAGGCGCTCGCCGATGTGCGCGTCGCCCGCGGCAAGGCGATCGTGCTGCTCAACCGCCGCGGCTGGTCGAACTTCCTCACCTGCCGCGAGTGTGGGCGTGTGTGGGGCTGTCCGCACTGCGATGTGGCGCTTGTGCTGCATCGCGCCAGCGGCTTTCTCGCGTGTCATCACTGCGGCCACCGCGAGGCCGCTCCCAACCGTTGCGCGTGCGGCTCGGCCTCTGTGGCCCGCCACGGGGCCGGCACCGAGCGAATGCAGCACGATCTCGCCGTCGCGCTCGACGACGGCGAGTTTCCTGTGTTCCGTCTGGACGCCGACACGGCCGGCGGTACGCACGGCTCCGGTAGCGACGTTGCCACGCTGCTCGGCCGCTTTCAGGCGGCTCCCGCGGGCGTACTGATCGGCACGCAGATGGTTGCCAAGGGACACGATTTCCCCGACGTCGCGCTCGGCGTGGTGCTTGACGCGGACGCGACCCTGCGCTTCCCCGACTTTCGCGCCGAGGAGCGTACATTCGCGCTCGTCACACAGCTGGCGGGTCGCGTTGGGAGGGGCAACGACGGGCATGTGCTCGTGCAAACGATCGCGCCCGCTGCCCGCTCGATCGTGCATGCCGCCGCCCATGACAGCGATGGTTTCCTCGCCGGTGAGCTGCAACGTCGCCGAGCACTCGGCTACCCGCCCTTCTCGAGTCTGATCCGTGTTGTGTGTGCCGCCGAGCACATATCCCGAGCACACGCCGCGGCCGAGCGCGTGCGGGACGCCGTTGGCGCCGTGGAGGCGAACATTCTCGGCCCGGCTTCGCTGTTCAGGCTGCGTGGGCGCGAGCGCTACCAGCTCGTCGTGAAGGCGCCCCCGGCCAACCGCTCGGCGGTCGTGCGCGCCGTCGGCGATGCGGTGCACAGCATCGCCGAGCAGCGCGGGCATAGCGGCGTCAGCTTCAGTGTCGACGTCGACCCGCAATAGCCGCGAGGCTCCCGCGAACTAGACTTTGCGTCGATGAGCGACGAGGAGCAGATGGACGCCGAGGTGGAGCCCGAGGAGGGCGCGCCGAGCGTCGAGGAGCTGGATCCGGAGACACGAGCGCGCCGCGACGCGGCGCTGCGCCACGTGCGCAAGTTCGGCGATCCCGTGCTGCGCACGACCGCGCTGCCAGTCGAACGTTTCGACGCGGAGCTGGTTGGGGAGATCGAGCGGATGGGAGAGCTGATGCACGACGCGCTCGGCGTCGGGCTCGCCGCGACCCAGCTTGGCGTGTTGCACCGCGTGCTCGTGTATCGCGCCTACACCGACGATCCGCTCACCGCGCTCGTGAACCCGGTCGTCGAGTGGGTCAGCGAGGAGCTTGAGAGCGCCGAGGAGGGCTGCCTCAGCCTGCCGGGCGTGCACGTCGAGGTCGAGCGTCACGCACGCCTGCGCGCCCGCGCCAGCGACGCGCACGGCGAGGAGATCGTGGTGGAGGTAGAGGGCCTTGCGGCGCGCATCGTCCAGCACGAGATCGATCACCTCGACGGTGTGCTCGTGCTCGACCGGATCTCGCGCCCGCAGCGCAAAGAGGCGATGCGCGCGCTGCGCGAGGCGCAGGCCGCATAGCTCACCCGGCGCTGACTGCCGTGCGGACG
>DATNKN010000020.1:0-2197 GCA_035603375.1 Solirubrobacteraceae bacterium | reverse complement strand
CAGCAGAGCGCAAGCGAGAGCAGGCGCCGCCAGCTGGTGCGCAAGGAGCTTGCCTGGCTGCGACGCGGCCCACCGGCGCGTACCGCCAAGCCGAAGTTCCGCATCGAGGCGGCCAACGCGCTGATCGCCGACGAGCCGCAGGCGCGCGATCGCGCCGAGCTGCTGCGCTTCGCGAGCGCGCGACTCGGCAACAAGGTGTTGGAGGCGGTCGATGTTTCGCTGACGCTTGGCCAACGCGAGGTGCTGCACGGAGTCACCTGGCGCCTGGGGCCGGGCGAGCGTGTGGCGCTGGTCGGGGTCAACGGTTCGGGCAAGACATCACTCGTGCGACTGCTCGGTGGCGAGGTCGAGCCGAGTGGCGGTTGGATCGAGCGCGGCGCGACCGTCCGCATCGCCCACCTCTCTCAGGACACGGTCGAGATCCCCGGCCAGTTGCGCGTGCTGGAGTCGCTGGAGGAGGTGCACAGCAACGCCGTCCTCAGCGATGGGCGCGAAATCACCGCGACACTGCTGTGCGACCGCTTTGGTTTTAGGGGAGATAAGGCACGTAGCTTCGTAAAGGATCTCTCCGGCGGCGAGCGCCGCAGGCTTGGATTGATGCGCCTGCTGATGGCGGGGCCGAACGTGCTGCTGCTCGACGAGCCAACCAACGACCTCGACATCGACACGCTCACGGCGCTCGAGGATCTGCTCGACGGCTGGCCCGGCACGCTGCTCGTCGTCAGCCACGATCGCTATTTCGTGGAGCGGGTTTGCGACGACGTGTATGCGCTGACAGCGGACGGCGGCCTTCGGCATGTGCCCGGCGGGATCGAGCAGTACCTGGCGGAGCGTGCGGGGACGGGTCCGGGCGATACGCAGGCTGTGCCCGCCGGTGAAACGCGGGGCTTGACGCCCGGAGCCAGCGCGCGCGCCGCGCAAAAGGAGGTCCGACGCTCCCAGCAGGAGGTCAAGCGCTTGGAACGCGAGATCGAGAAGCTTGCCGAGCGCGAAAACACGCTCCACGAGCAGATGAGCATGCATGCCACCGATCACGCTCAGCTCGCCGAGTTGCAGGGCGAGCTTCAGCGGACAGTCACCGAGCGAGAGCGGCTGGAGGCGCGTTGGCTCGAGGTGTCCGAACCGATCGAGCGCTGATCCCCGTGGCCCCGCGATCCGCACGACCGATCTCAGCATGCCGCGCTAGCGTGCTGGCGACCTCGACAAGGAGACCGCAATGTTCAAGAACGTGCTTGTGGGCGTAGACGGCAGGCCGGCTGGGCGCGATGCGATTGCCCTCGCCTCACACCTGACCGCGCCTGACGGAAAACTCACGCTAGCCAACGTACACAGTGGTGGGCTGCACCCGATTCGCGCCGTCACTCCCGGCTCGGGGGAAGCCGAGCGCGACGGCTCCAACACGCTGCTGGAGGCCGAGCGCGCCGCGGCGGGCGTCGAAGCGGAGCTTGTGAGCGTCGTGTCGGGCAGCCCCGGTCGCGGTCTTCATCAACAGACAGAAGACCAGCACGCGGACCTGCTCGTGGTCGGCTCCTGCGGTCGCGGCGCGCTCGGGCGCGTGATGCTGGGCGACGACACGCGCGCCGCGTTGAACGGCGCTCCCTGCGCGGTCGCGGTCGCCTCCGCCGGCTATGGCAAGCACCCCACTCCGCTCGCGAACGTGGGCGTCGGATACAACGACTCGGCGGAGAGCGAAGCGGCACTCGCCGCGGCACGCGAGCTTGCGGCGCCGACCAAAGCGACCGTTCACGCCCTACAGGTCGTGTCGATCCCGCCCTACGCCTACACCGGCCTGATCCCCGCGGACATCGGCGACAGCATGGAGGAGATACTCAAAGATGCAGAGCGCCGCATGGCGGAGCTGCCCGACGTCGAGGCTCGCGTCGTATACGGCCTCGCGGGCGAGGAGCTGGCGGCGTTTGGCGAGCTCCTCGACATGCTCGTCGTCGGCTCGCGCGGCTACGGTCCGGTGAAGCGTTTGATGCTCGGCAGCACCTCCGACTTCCTGGAGCGCCACGCGCGCTGCTCGCTGCTGGTGCTACCGCGCGGCTCGGCCACCGACAGCGCGCACCCATAAACCACTCGCTCACCGCCATACGCTCTCCCGCACGTCCATACACTCTCCCGCACGTGGATGTTTGGATACCCGATCGAGCGGGCCGCGACGCGGTCGGGGAATTGCCGGCGGGCGTCACACTGA
>DATNKN010000019.1:0-2029 GCA_035603375.1 Solirubrobacteraceae bacterium | reverse complement strand
CGGCGCGCTGTGGGCGACCGCCTATCACACGGACGCCAAGTACGCCAATGCGTTCATCAAGACCGTGAGCCCGCTGCACTGGAGCAACCCGTCGATCGCCCGCAGTGCCCACAAGTTCATCCGGGGACTGCGCGAAATGATGGCGCTGCAGGTGCCAAACCTCTGCGCCGACGTACGCTCGTGGACAGCCACCGGCTACCAAACAATCCCGGCGAGCACGCTGCAATTCGACACGCACGTGGAAGACATCAACGTGGAAGTGCCCTCCCCTCACTTGGTAGCCGCCTACGTGGCGCCTGCCGACAGGGGCCTATACGCGAAGGTCGAACACCTCGTTCGCCGCTTTGAAGAACTCGAATTCTCGACCGGGCAGAAGCAGTGGGATTCGCTGCTCGAAACGCTTGGGTTGCAGCAGTAGCGCGGTTCGCCACCGGCAGCACGTCGAGCCCGCCGGCGACGACGATCAGACTAGACTGACACACCGCCAGCGACAATCCGCCACCCTTTGGTGGCACCATCGCTCCCTAATCTCCCAGCTCAACGACAAGCGGTATCCCGGTGTCAAACCAGTGGTGGTGTAGCTCCTTGATCTTTGCGCGCGTGGGGAATCCGCGCAGGTGAAGGTCGCACTCGCCGTAGTCGAACAGGTTGACCGTCTCACATAGCGCCTCTCGGGCTTGCTCGAGCTCCGCGGGCTCCTTCAGCTCTCGCGCCACGCCTGCAAATGTGCCGCCGCGGATTCGCAGGTGCACATTCGGATTCGCCCGGATGTTCCAGACCCAGGACGCTACGGCTGACGGGCGGCTCATTGCCAGCTCGGGCGGCCGTAGCTGCACGATGTAGGCCTTGTTGCCTCTGCGGCTGACGCGGATGCACTTGCGCCGCGTCTTGCCGGTCTTGCGCCCAGTCGTTGTGATGACACCATATCCGGAGGGCGGTCGTACCGCGAAGAATGGAAGCATCAGTGCGCTGAGGATACGGCCGTCCCTGGCCGAGCGAATCAGGCGCGCGTGCTTCGCCGCATGCTTCGCGGAGGCGTCGCGCACGCTCGCCTCATGCGCCGTGTCTTCCTCGTGCTGGTGTGTCGTGTGGATGCTGGTCGCTTCGGTCATCTCAGCCTCGCCTCCCGGTGGGGTGCCGCCTGGGGAGGACAACGCGATCCGCGATCCCCCGATGAGTTATACATCGTCTAATACAATGTATAATACACTTTGTAGCCATGAATATCCAGCGAATACCCAGCACCACCCGCGACACCCACCGCACCAGACTGCTCAAGGCGGCACGGATCCTGTTGCGCGAACGCGAGTACGCCAACATCACAGCGCGCGACCTCGTCGCCGCCTCAAACACCAACCTTGGGTCGATCGGCTACCACTTTGGCTCAAAGGAAGCCCTGCTCAACGAGGCGATCGGGCTCGCCCTGGAGGACTGGGCCGAGGCGATTGGCAACGCCATCCGTAGCGAGGATCGGGCAGGACTGCCCGCACTGATGGCAAGCTCCCTGCGCGTCGTCCTCGACGAGTACGACTCGATCCGCCCCTACTATCTCGCCTTCATCGAGGCGCTTGCCCGCAGCGCGCGCTCACCAAAGCTGCGCGAGCAACTCGCCGCGCACTACAACCGCCAGCGCGACCGAGTAGCCGGTTGGATCGCCGAATCACTTACAGGCACAGTCGAACACGACGAGGCCCGCCACCTCGCTTCGCTTTTGATCGGCACCGCCGACGGCATGCTGATCCAATCCTTTATCAACACCAAGGACACCCCTAGCAGCGGCGAGCTGGCGACCGCCACGGCCAAAGCATTTACCGTCGCGAGCAGACGATGACCCCCGAACCGGGATGCCCGCGACACCACGCTCGGCGAAGCGCCCACACGCAACGTCCGCCCTCCCCCTCGCGCGCGCTCATGCTGGTTTCTGATAACGCCCGCGAGAGCGCATCGCGTCGGCTGGCCCGAGCCTACACCGCCGGGCGCATCGACGGCGGCGAGCTCGAGCGGCGCATCGAGAGCGCGGTGTCGGCTC
>DATNKN010000003.1:0-6238 GCA_035603375.1 Solirubrobacteraceae bacterium | reverse complement strand
AAGCCGATGGTCGAGATCGGCGGCAAGCCGATGCTGTGGCACATCATGAAGATCTACGCCGCCCACGGCATCGAGGACTTCGTCATCTGCCTCGGCTACAAGGGTTACCTGATCAAGGAGTACTTCGCCAACTACTACCTACACACGTGCGACGTGTCCTTCGACCTGGCGGGAGGCACCATGGAGGTGCATCGCTCCGCTACCGAGCCGTGGCGCGTGACGCTCGTGGACACGGGCGAAAGCACGATGACGGGCGGGCGCCTGAAGCGCGCGCTGCCCTACGTGGGCGAAGAGGAGTTCTGCTTCACCTACGGTGACGGTCTCGCCGACATCGACATATCGGCGCTTGTCGCCTTCCATCGCGCGCAAGGCGCGCTTGCCACAGTCACCGCGGTGCAGCCGCCCGGCCGCTTCGGCGCGCTCGACGTCGACGGCGAGCGCGTGCGCCAGTTCGAGGAGAAGCCGCGCGGCGACGGCGCCTGGACCAACGGCGGCTTCTTCGTGCTGTCCCCCGAGGTCAGCCGCTACCTGCAAGACGACACCACCGTGTGGGAGCAACAGCCGATGCGCGCGCTCGCGCGCGACGGGCAGCTCGCCTGCTATCGGCACGAGAGCTTCTGGCAGGCGATGGACACACTGCGCGAGCGCAACAGCCTGGAGGAGCTGTGGGCCTCCGGCGATGCACCATGGCGGGTGTGGGAGTGACCCGGTGAGCGTCGATCCATCCCCTGCGAGCGCACCGGGACAGTTGGCCGCGCCGGGCCCGACCCCCTCAGGTGCGGTGGACCCGGCCTTCTGGCATGGCCGTCGCGTGCTGCTCACAGGCCACACCGGCTTCAAGGGCGCGTGGCTGGCGCTGTGGCTGCAAGCGCTCGGTGCGGAGCTGACAGGCCTCTCCAACGGCGTGCCGACCGAGCCCTCGCTGTATGAGCTGGCGCGGGTCGGCGAGGGGATGAGCGCCGTCGTCGCGGACATCCGCGACCCCGAGGCGCTTGCGGACGCCGTGGCCGGCAGCGAGCCCGAGGTCGTGATTCACATGGCTGCGCAATCGCTCGTGCGCCGCTCCTTCGCTGAGCCGCGCGAGACGTACGAGACGAACGTAATGGGCACCGTAAACCTGCTCGACGCGGTGCGCCGCAACGCCGGTGTGCGTGTGCTCGTCAACGTCACCTCCGACAAGTGCTACGAGAACCGCGAGTGGGAGTGGGGCTATCGCGAGTCCGAGCCGATGGGCGGCCACGACCCCTACTCCAACTCCAAGGGCTGCGCTGAGCTTGTAACCGACGCCTATCGCCGTTCCTTCTTCGGCGACCCCAGCGGGCCGCGCGTGGCCTCCGCGCGCGCCGGCAACGTCATCGGCGGCGGCGACTGGGGGGCGGAGCGCCTGTTGCCCGACATCGTGCGCGCGGCGCTCGCGGGCGAGACCGTCCACATCCGTAATCCGGGCGCGATTCGTCCCTGGCAGCACGTGCTCAACCCGCTCAGCGGCTATCTCGCGCTCGCGCAGGCGCTGTGGGAGAACCCCGAGCGGGCAGCGGGCTGGAACTTCGGGCCGGCTGAGGAGGACGCGCGCCCGGTCGATTGGATTGTGCGCCGGATGGTCGAGCTGTGGCCGGGAGAGCTGCATTGGGAGCACGACGAGGGACCCCATCCGCACGAGGCGCGCTATCTGAAGCTCGACTCCTCGATGGCCAGAGCGCACCTCGGCTGGCGACCCGGCTGGGACCTGACGCGAGGCCTCGACGCGCTGGTCGGCTGGTACCGAGACACCCAGGCGGGCACGGACCCGCGCACGGTGACGCTGGAGCAGATCGAGGCTTTCCAATACTCTGCGGAGCCATCATGAGCGCACAAACCCCCTGCCGATTCTGCGGTGCCCCGGTCGAGGCGGTGTTCGCCGACCTCGGCATGTCGCCGCTTGCCAACTCCTACCTGCCCCCCGAGGGGGCCAACGCGATGGAGCCGTTCTACCCGTTGCGCGCGCTGGTGTGTGGCAAATGCTTCCTGGTGCAGCTGGAGGAGTTTGAGACGCCCGAGCAGATCTTCTCCGACTACGCCTACTTCTCTTCCTACTCTTCCAGTTGGCTGGAGCACTCCAAGAGCTACTCCGAGCTGATGATCGAGCGCTTCGGTCTGGACGGCTCCAGTCACGTCGTGGAGATCGCCAGCAACGACGGCTACCTGCTGCAGTACTTCCACGAGCGCCGCATCTCCGTGCTCGGCATCGAGCCGGCCGCCAACGTCGCCAAGGTGGCTTTGCAGAAGGGCATCCCCACGCTCGTCGAGTTTTTCGGAGTGCAAACCGCCACCTCGCTCGCCGGCGAGTCCTCCGCGGATCTGCTGCTCGGCAACAACGTACTCGCGCACGTTCCCGATCTCAACGACTTCGTGGCCGGTATGCGGGTCCTGCTAAAGCCCGGCGGGGTCATCACGATGGAGTTTCCCCACCTGATGAGCCTGATGAACGACAACCAGTGGGACACGATCTACCACGAGCACTTCTCCTACTTCTCTTTCCTGACCGTCTCGCGCGTGTTCGAGGCGCACGGCCTGCGTCTGTTCGATGTGGATGAGCTACCCACCCACGGCGGGTCGCTGCGCATCTACGGCTGTCACGCCGGCGACGCGGAGAAGGTCGAGAGCGCTGCTGCCGCCGAGCTGCGCGAGCGCGAGCACGAGGCCGGCTACGAACAGTTGGAAACCTATCTTGCCTACAACCGCCGCGTCGAGCAGGACAAGCGCCAGATCTTGAGCTTCCTGATCGACCTCAAGCAGCAGGGTCTACGCGTCGCCGGCTACGGAGCGCCCGCGAAGGGCAACACGTTGCTCAACTACTGTGGCATCGGCTGCGACTTCATCGACTACACCTACGATCTGAACCCGCACAAGCAGGGCCACTTCCTGCCGGGCTCGCACATCCCGATCCGCTCGCCCGACGCGCTGCGCGAGGACAAGCCTGACGTCGTGCTGATCCTGCCGTGGAACCTCAAGGAGGAGATCGTGCGGCAGCTCGGTTTCATTCGCGAGTGGGGGGGGCGCTTCGCGGCGCGCACACCGGAGCTGACGCTGCTCTCGTGAGGTTCGCACCTACACCGCTCCCCGGCGCGTGGGTGCTCGAACCGGAGCTGCTCGGCGACGACCGTGGCTGGTTCGCCCGCACGTTTGACGCCGAGGAGTTTCGCTCCCGCGGGATGAACCCCGAGGTGGTGCAGTGCAACGCGTCCTTCAATGCCCGCCGCGACACGCTGCGTGGGATGCACTACCAGGCCGACCCGCACGGCGAGTCGAAGCTCGTGCGCTGCGTACGCGGGACGATCTACGACGTGGCTGTCGATCTGCGCCCTGACTCCTCCACCTGTCTCGCCTGGCACGGAGTCGAGTTGAGCGCCGAGAACCGCCTCGCGTTCTACATCCCCGCGGGGCTCGCTCACGGCTTCCAAACACTCACCGACGACTGTGAAGTGCTCTACCAGATGGGCCACCATTACGTGCCCGAGGCGGCGCGCGGCGTGCGCTACGACGATCCCGCGTTTGGGATCCAGTGGCCATCGAGCAGTGGCGAGCGCACGATCTCCGAGCGGGACTGTTCCTTTCCGAGCTGGATTCGATGAACCCCCCGTCGAGCGTTGCGGACACCAGCTCGTGGTGTCCCCTGTGCGGCGCTCCGGCGCGTCACGCGTTCCGCGCGAGCGATCGCAACCGAGGGATCCCCGCTGGCGGGTTTGACTACCACCGGTGCTCCAGTTGTCATTCCTATTTCCTGCGCCCTCTCCCTGAGGACCTCGCCCGGCACTATCCAGCTGACTACCACGCGCATCCCGATCGAGCGCAGCTGGATCGCCACGCACGCGCGGAGGAGCCAAAGCTCGAACTGCTCCGTCACGTCGTGAGATCGGGACGGCTATTGGAGATCGGTCCCGGTACTGGTCTCTTCTCCCGTGCGGCCGTGCTGGCGGGTTTCCAGACGACGGTGATCGAGATGGACGCAAGCTGCTGCGAATACATCGACCGAATGGTGGGTGCCCGGGCGATTCACAGCGATCGACCAGAGTTGGCGTTGGGTGAACTGGAGAGCTTTAACGCGATCGCGATGTGGCAGGTGGTCGAGCATCTGCCCGACCCGTGGGCGGTATTGGAGGCCGCCGCCGCACACCTGGAGCCGGGGGGAGCGATCATCGTGGGGATGCCCAACCCAAGCTCGTTGCAATTCCGCCTTCTGGGGCGCTACTGGGCACACCTCGACGCGCCGCGCCACCTGTTTCTGATCACAGCGTTGGCCCTACAGCGCAAGGCGAGTGAGCTCGGCCTGCGACACGTCATGACCACCACTTCCGATCCGGCCGGACGGCACTGGAACCGGTTCGGATGGGAATACGCGCTGCGCCGATACCCGTCCAGGCGCCCGTCCACAAAGCTCACGCAAGCTCTCTCTTTGGCGCTAACGACCGCCGTTCGTCCATGGGAGACACATGGCATGGCGGGCGCCACCTACACCTCACTCTTCACCCGTCCCGAGGCTTGAGCCAACGATGTCCCCGCCGGAAGATTGAGCCAACGATGTCACAGCAGCAAGACACGGGAGTAGCGGTAGACGTCGAGGCACAGATTCTAGAGTCCGACCTGCTCTCCAGCTCCAGAGCCGGGCCGGCGGCCGTGCGCGGAGGCACCTTGCGGGTCGGCTCGTTCTTCGGTAGCTCTCTGCTCGCGGCCGGCTCCGCGGCACTGCTCTTCCGTCATCTCGGTGTGGTGCAAACGGGGCACTACACCACCGCGCTGTCGCTCAGCGCTGTGGTAACCGGCTTCACCGATCTCGGCCTGACCGCGATTGGCATGCGCGAGATGGCCGTGCTCGAAGGTGAGGAGCGTGCGCTGATGGCCCGCGACCTGCTCGGGATCCGGCTGTTGCTGACCGTCGTGGGTGTAGTGCTGATCACCCTATTCGCCCGCGTCGCCTACAACGGCTATCTCGCCGCCGCGGTGTTGATCGCCGGCGGCGGAGTCCTGTTCCAGAACACCCAGACGACACTGTCGGTGCCACTGATGGCCAGATTGCGCTTGGGCTGGGTGGCAATTCTGTCTGTGGTTCAGCAATTGATCAGTTCTGTCCTGATCGTGGTGCTGGTGCTGGTCGGTGCCCACCTGCTGCCCTTCATGGCGACGCCATTGGTCGCCGCGCTAATCGTCCTGCTGCCAACGATCATGCTTGTCAGGGGGGACATCCCGATTCTTCCCTCCTTCCAATTCCACCGGTGGCGGGCGCTGCTGGCGCCGGTTTTCACCTATTCTGCCGCGGCCGCCGCGTCCACGCTCTATTTTCGTGTGGCGATCGTATTGGTGTCGGTGATGGCCGGAGCCAAGGAACTCGGCTACTACAGCGTGTCCTTCAGGGTTGTCGAGGTGCTGTTCACGATTCCCGCCCTGCTTGTCAGCTCCGCTTTCCCCGTCTTCGCGCGGGCGGCACGCGACGATCCAGCTCGACTTGGCTACGCGCTTTCGCGAGTGTTCGAGACGTCCGCGATCATAGGAGTATGGACAGCTCTATCGCTGGCGGTGGGGGCAAGACTTGCGGTCGAGATCCTCGGCGGCAACGAATTCCTCGCCGCCGTGCCGATCCTGGCCGTACAGGGGATCGCGGTGGGTGCCACCTTCATCAGCGCGGTATTCGGCTATGGCATGCTCAGTCTGCATCTGCACCGTACGATCCTATTTCTCAACCTTGGCATGCTGGCGCTCGTGAGCGTCGTCGTGGCCGCTCTTACCGCTCTCGACGGAGCAGAGGGCGCAGCGATCGGGATGGCGGCGGTCGAGGTGGTGGCGGCGACCGTCGGCGGAGTCGTGCTGGTGAGAGGACGGCCGCATTTGATGCCGAGATTGTCGGTACTGCCGAAGGTCGGCTTGGCGGGCCTGCTCGGCGCGCTGACGCTGCTATTGAGCGGGCTTCCCGTGACCGTGCGGCTTGCTCTCTCGACCCTTATTTACGCCGCCGTCGTATTCGCGCTACGCGCCCTGCCTGAAGAGTTGAACGTCGTGCTGCCACCCATCTTGCGGCGCGGGGATTGAACGAACGCAATGTGGCGCTCGCGCTCTCCCGAGGCGCTTGTGGTCGAAGCCGCGCGGCACTCCTCGCGCGCTGGGCTTTCGCGTCCATGCATAGTGCACATGGTTCGAGCCGCCAACGGGCTGAGCCCGCTCCGTGCGTTCCTGGACGCGATGCGCGACTGTCCGGCCGGCCTCGATT
>DATNKN010000406.1:0-2205 GCA_035603375.1 Solirubrobacteraceae bacterium | reverse complement strand
ACCGAGGGTATCCCCGCGCACGACGAGCTGCGGGTATACAACACGCTGAAGCGCGACCATCCGAACACGCGCCTGGTGGGCCCGAACTGTCCCGGCATTCTCTCCCCCGGCAAGGCCAACGTGGGGATCATCCCGGCGTCGTTCTTCAAAGAGGGCAACGTCGGCGTGGTGTCGCGCTCGGGCACGCTCACCTACCAGATCGGCAACGAGATCGCCCAGGCGGGCTTCGGTTGCAGCTCGATCGTGGGCATCGGCGGCGACCCGGTGCCGGGATCGTCGTTTGTGGACATCATCGAGCTGTTCGAGGGCGATGAGCAAACCGAGCTGATCGTGCTCTCGGGCGAGATCGGCGGGTCGGCCGAGGAGGAGGCCGCGGAGTACATCGCCGAGCACGTGAGCAAGCCCGTGGTGGCATACATCGCGGGCTTCACCGCGCCCGCAGGCAAGCAGATGGGCCATGCCGGCGCGATCGTGTCGGGATCGGCGGGCACTGCCGCCGCGAAGGCGCAGGCGCTGGAAGCAAAGGGCGTGCGTGTCGGTCGCACCCCGACGGAAGTCGCGGAGATCGCGATCGAGATCCTTGGTGGAGTCGGCGCCGAGCCTCGATGAGCGGGGCGCCGGTGCTCCGGCAGCGATCGCGACTCCTCAGCAGCTACGCTAAGGCGCATGGACCAAGAGGTCGCCAAGACGCTGAGCGAGCTTGAGCTGAAGCTTCAGGAGCTTGAGCGCGAGTTGACCTCGCTCGGGCGCGAGCAGCCGGCGCGATCGGGACACGTGGCGACAAGGCTCGTCGATGAGGCCGTCGAGCGCGATCGCGCAAGCGACGGCGGCGCGGCCCAGCGCATCGCCGAGGAAGCCGTGGCGGACGGCGACGGGTTTGGCGGACCCGCGGTTTGGGGCGGCGAGGAAGTGCCGGCACAGGCGGGCGCGAGCAGCGAACGCGACTGGAGCGCCGGGGTTCGCGAGACGGCGTATGGGGAGATACCGATACCGCCCCCACGGGTGCTCGACGAGGCGCAGGCGCCGATTTCGCCGATTTCGCCCGGCTCAGCGCACGTGCCCGCCGCTCCCTACGCACCAAACCCGGCGCACACGCACATGCAGGGGCACGTTCCAGCCACGCAACCCGCGTCCACGGCGCACTACGCGCAGGACCCAGCGCCGCACACGCCAGGCCCGACACACACGCATGCACCGCTGCCGCAACCGCCGTCTATGCCCCAGCCGCTCGAGGTGGCGGAGCTGGATCGCTTCAAGGAGAAGCTGCGCCGCACGATGGAGGATTTGATCGACGAGTGCAGCAGACTGCTGTCGCCGAAGCCGCCAGCATAGGATGTCGCCCATGATCTCCTTTGCTCGCGGCGCGCCGTCGCTGGACATCGTTGACGTGCAGGGCCTCAAGGAGGCGGCGGCGCGCGCGTTCGATAGCGACCCGGCGGGCACGACCGCGTATGGGACCTCGATCGGGTATCCGCGACTGCGCGCCTGGATAGCCGACAAGCACGGCGTGGAGCCCGAGCGCGTGCTCGTCACCAACGGATCGATGCAGGCCGACGCGTTCCTGTTCGAGCAGCTTGTCAAAAGCGGTGACGACGTCGTGGTGGAGCGCCCGACGTACGACCGCACGCTGCTCTCGCTGACCGATCGCGGCGCGCAGGTGCACGCGGTGGAGTTGCAGCACGACGGGATCGACACGCAGGCGCTGGCGGCGCTGCTGGAGGGCGATTCCGCCACGCGGCTGAAGCTGGCGCACATCATCCCCAACTTCCAGAACCCGGCGGGGTACACGCTGTCGCTGACCAAGCGCGAAGCGCTGCTGGGCCTGGCCGAGAAGCACGACTTCCTCGTGTTCGAGGATGACCCGTACGTGGATCTGCGCTTCAGCGGCGAGAAGCTGCCGACGATGCTATCGATGAGCCCAGAGCGGGTTGTTTATGCTTCGTCCTTCTCGAAGACCGTATGCCCGGGCATCAGGGTCGGCTACCTGGTGGGTCCGACCGAGCTGATCGCGCAGATCGCCAAACTCGCAACGAACACGTACATCTCGCCGAGCATGGTGTCGCAGTCGATCGTGTACGAGTTTTGCGCCTCGGGCGCGATCGACCGCTCGATCGAGACGGTGCGCACGGCGCTTGCCAAGCGCGCACGCACGCTCGCGGCGGCACTGGAGCGCGAGCTGCCGGAGGCTCGCTTCGCGGCGCCGGA
>DATNKN010000401.1:0-2660 GCA_035603375.1 Solirubrobacteraceae bacterium | reverse complement strand
CCGTCTCGATGAGCAGAGGATCGCTCCCCCCAGCCAATGCGCACACTGGACCCACAGTCGCTGCCGCAACACGTGGACCGTCTATATCGCGCCGCGTGGGCGCTGTGCGGCTCGCGCGAGGACGCCGAGGATCTCGTGCAGGAGACGTTCGCGCGCGTGCTCGCTCGGCCGCGCGTGCTCAGTGGTGAGGATGAGCTGTACTACCTGATGCGCGTGTTGCGCAACACGTTCCTGACGGGCCGGCGAACCGCGAGTCGCCGCCCGACGACGGTGGCCACCCTGGAGGATGTCGTCGCAGCCGACTCGCGGCCGACGAACCAGCCCGAACGGGCACTTGAGATGCAGGAGGTGTATGCGACGATCGCGATGCTGCCCGAAGATCGTCGTCTGGCGCTTGTAGCGGTGGACGTACTCGGCCTGTCCTATCGTGAAGCCGCCCGCGCGCTGCGAGTGCGCGAGGCAACGGTCACGACCCGGCTGTTCCGTGCTCGCGAGCAACTTGCCAAGCAACTGCGCTTCGAGCCCGACTCGCCCGCACCACCGGCCAAAGTTTCGGGTTCGCCGGAAGTTTCGGATTCGCCGGGTTTCAAGGGGGTACCCGCAGCCCGCGTCCCAACGAGCCAGGCAGTCCGTGGGAATGAGACGCGGGCCCCCGGAGTCCTACCCAGTAGAGGGACATCGTGAGCGAACCCCACTCCCATATTGAGGACGAGCAGCGACACGTCGCCCAGCTGGTGCGCTCCTTCGACGCACCGGCGCCACAATCGCTGCACCGACAGATCGATTCGCTCGTGAGCGAACACCAGGATCGCCGCTTCCCTCGGCGCGCCTCCCCGCGTCGCCGCTTCTCCACGCTGGGCCTCGCAAGTGCCGGCGCGGCGATCCTCGCGGTCGTAGCGGTCGCTATCGCGATGAGCGGCGGCAGCAGCAGCAGCGCCATGCCGGACCTGCGCCAGGCGGCCGCACCGACCCTGCGCGCGGCGACGCTGCCCGCGCCTGCGCAGAACGGCGCGCATCGGGCCCAACTCGCCGTCGCGGTAGGTGGTGTGCCGTTCCCCTACTGGGAGGACCGCTTCGGCTGGCATAGCACTGGAGCGCGCACCGACCGCCTCGACGGCCGCTCGATCGTGACCGTCTTCTATGGCGACACCGCCGGCCGGCGGATCGGCTACGCGATCCTTAACGGAACTCCAGCGCCGCGAATCGGCGGCGGCACCATCGTTTGGCGCGACGGCGTTGCCTACCGCATGCTGAGCAACAACGGCGCGACGGTCGTGACATGGCTGCGCGACGGCCACCTGTGTGTGGTGTCCGGCCGCGGCGTATCGAGCGCCACGTTGTTGCGATTGGCGAGCTGGAGCGACAGCGCCGCTACCTCCTCCTGAATGCACAAGCGCTGTGCAGGGCGCACCGGTGTGCCGCCAGACCCACTCTTCGAGTTTGAGCGCCGCGTGCCCACGCGGGTCCGCGACGAGGGCGTGCTGAAATAGACGTGACCGCACCGACGAGGTTCGAGTAGGAGCCAGAGAATGAGCACCAAGCAAATCGCCGAGCCGATTGCCCCCGCCGATCGTCTCGGCGAACACAGCGAGATCGTCGAACTCGACGTGTCGGGGATGACGTGCGGCTCGTGCGCGGCTCGGGTGCAGCGTGCACTTGGCGAGCAGCCGGGCGTGAGTGAGGCACTCGTCAACTACGCGACCGCTCGCGCGACGGTCGAGTCTGAGGATGGTGCGTTGGACGCCGAGCAGCTCGTCGTCGCGGTGAAGAGCGCCGGCTATGACGCGAAGCCGGTGTTGCCCAGCGCAATCGAGCAGGCGCACACCTTTGAGGCGCTGGAAGCGAGCGAGGCGCGCGAAGAGAGCGCGCTTCTGCGACGCATCGCGATCGCCGTGCCGCTCGCCACCGCGATCGCATTCCTCACCTATGCCTACCCGCACGACGCGACCGCACGCTGGATAACGGCGGCTCTCGCGGTACCCGTCCAGTTCTGGTGCGGACTACCGTTCCTGCGCTCCGCGTGGGCTCGCGCGCGCGTACGAGCCACCAATATGGACACGTTGATCGCACTGAGCACGCTTGCGAGCTTCACCTACTCGACCGTGATGCTGCTGACTGCGAGCGCCGTTTACCGACATGGCGTGCCGATCGGCAAGTTCGATATGCCGCTCGACTACGACATGGGCGCGATCATCATCGCCGCACTGTTGATCGCACGCTGGTGCGAGGCCAAGGCACGCAGCCGCAGCGGTCGCGCGGTACGCGAACTGGCGCGGCTCGGTGCCACGCAGGCGCGGCTGGTCGATCCTGAGGACCCGCACGCGCCCGAGCGACTGGTGCCCGTGGAGAACGTGCGCCCTGGCGACGTGCTGCTAGTGCGCCCGGGCGACAAGGTTCCGGTCGACGGGATCGTGATCGAGGGCGCTTCGGCCGTGGACGAGTCGATGCTGACCGGCGAGTCGCTGCCCGTGGAGAAGCAAGCCGGAGCGCTGCTCACCGGCGCAACGCTGAACGTGGACGGGGTACTGCGCGCACGCGCGACCGCTGTCGGCGCCGACACGGCCCTCTCCCAGCTGGTGGCGCTCGTCGAGCGCGCGCAGGCATCCAAGCCGCAGATCCAGCGGCTCGCCGATCAGATCGCGAGCGTGTTCGTGCCCGTC
>DATNKN010000385.1:0-4938 GCA_035603375.1 Solirubrobacteraceae bacterium | reverse complement strand
AGGCGCTCATAGACGCCCTCGACCCGTCCGTCGACGCCGGCGACTACTACAAGCACCATGCGTGGTCACGAGACGACGGATATCTGTGCGCCCTCGTTCAGACGTGTCGCGACGAATGTGGGCGCCTGCCCTCCTACAAAGCCATAAAGCCACTGGCGTTGCGTGCCGCACGGCTCACACAGGTACTCGGGATCAACCACGAGCCCGATCCCGAGCTTCGAGACGCGTCTCTGCAAGCGTGGGCCGCCACCCACCTCCCTAACCCTGCCGGCCTGGCATGGTGGGAGCGCACCGGAGCCGCGAGCGCCTGGCTGACTGTTCTCGCGCTTCTGGCACTCTCCGCCGAACCGGCAGCGACGCACAACCAGGGGCACGGTGTGTATGCGGCCTATCTACCGTGGATCTCGCTCGCCGGCACGATGCTCGACAGCTACGGCGACCTGGCAGACGACGCCACCGCCGGCAACCACAGCTACATCGCCCACTACCCAGACACCGCCGTCGCTTCACAGCGAATTGCCGACATCGTCCGACGCTCGCTAGCTGAAACGCGCGACCTTCGCGATCACGAGCGGCACCTCGTAATCACCACTTGCATGATCGCGATGTACCTCACAAAGGACAGTACACGCGGCCCTGCGCTGCGTGCCACGACTTCCGAAATCACGCGCGCGAGCGGGTCACTCACACGTTGCCTGGTCCCGGTACTCCGCGCTTGGCGACTTCTCTACAAACAGCAATCCACATAGGAGGTTTCAACACACCATGCCCTCGTTTGACTCTTACACATTCCCCTCGCGCCGCCGATCCCACGCTCTACCAGGAGGAGGCACCAATAACACCGACAGCCTTCCGCCCAGTCTGCCCGCCCCGGCGCCCTTTCAGACCTGGGGCTTCTGGCGTGCCCCACACGCCTACCTTGAGTTGTGCCAGAGGCGGTATGGAAGCCCGTTCACCATAAACGCACTCGGCAAGCCTCCGATGATATTCATGTCACATCCTGCAGAAATCGGGAGCATAGTCAGCGCGCCCGCGGACGTCTTGTACCCCGGCGCGGGCGCCAGCGTAATCACACCGCTCGTCGGTGAGCATTCCTTCATGCTCTTAGAGGAGCCCGAGCACATGACCGTCCGCAAGGCGATCATGCCTGCATACCACAGCGCGGTCGTCGCCGAGCACGCTGAAATGGTGAGGGACCTCGCCGAGAGAGAGATATCTGATTGGCCTGAAAACAGGCCATTTGCCGCTCATCCTCGGTTGCGCTCGTTGACCCTGAGAGTGATCCTCACCAGCATATTCGGCAACCAAGACCCACGACTCAGCGAACTGCACTCACGACTCCTGAAAATGCTCACGGTAACCGGCAGCCTCGCGCTGCAAGAGCCACAGCTACGCATCATGCCAAGGTGGCGCGGAGTGTGGCGCTCATTCCTTTCCGAACGTACCCATGTCGAAGCGCTCTTGTCGGGCTTGATTGACGATGAGGTTCATCCCAAGAGTGGCGCCCTCACCTTGCTTCTCGGCGCCGGACCGGAGCCTGCCACAACAGACCAAGTGAGAGATCACCTTATGAGCCTTGTGCTCGCTGGACACGAGACCACAGCATCGCAGCTGGCTTGGGCGTTTCAACTTCTGGCCCACAATCCGACCGTACTCAGGACGTTGACCGACGAGATGGATGACGGTGGCCAGGCTTACTTGCTAGCCACCGTTCAAGAGGTTCTGCGCCACCGTTCCGTGTTCCTGTTCGCGATCCCTCGCGTCCTCGCTGGACCCGTTGAGATCGCGGGAAGGCGCTACCGGCCGCCGGGGCAACTCGTTGGCTGCATCCATCTCATGCACCACGACCCCGACCTCTACACGACGCCTCATCGCTTCTGGCCTGAGCGGTTTCTGGACCGCCCTCCACACCCCGCTCTGTGGATGCCTTGGGGTGGCGGGAGAAAGCGCTGTCCCGGCCACAGCCTCGCGACGCTAGAGATGCAAACCGTCCTTCGGGAGGCATTGACCCGGTGGTCGCTGCGGCCCGCCGGGAGGCCGGAGGCCGCGCGCTGGCGCAGCGTGATCGTCACGCCCGAACACGGCTGCCGGATCATCGTGCGCCCCCGCACGCGCCGCCGCACCACCCAAAAGTCGGGTGCGGGTGCCCCATGAGGACGTTTCTGTTTATTTGGGACGCCACCCCGTTCACATGGGGCGGAAATTTGGCCCATCCGAACAAATAGCCGTCATTATGGGCGCGTGGCGCACAGGAACGCAAGCCAATCAGGTCACGCCCGACGCAGCACCCACGGCAGACGCGACGCTGCAGTCCCTGCCGTCCCCGAACGCCCATTCGGTCCCGTAGGGCGCCGGCATACACGTTCCACGGCGAGTCGACCGGAGTTGGCAGAGGCAACGGTCGACTCGCCCGTGCGCCACACCCCTTCCCCAGTCGATGAGCGGGGCACCGTGACCGCCTCACGCACGCACGTCGCCGTCGGCCAGCAAAACACCGGGTAGACGGCCATGTCTGCGTCGAACGGAACGGCACCCGGCAAGAGGGATGTCTCGATTGCCCTCACGCCGAGCCAAATCACCGCGCTCATCGACTCGTTCCCCGGGCCTGGCCCAGCGTCCTCTCCCACGCGCCTACTGATAACGCTCCGCGACAGGGCCAGCAGCACGAGCGGCGACGGTCCCTTCTACGACAAAAAACTTGCCCGCTCCCTGATCCAGGGGCTGATGGTGTTGTGCGCGTTCACCGACTGCGAGGAACATTCCACAAGCGAAATAGCCAACACGCTCGGAATGCCCGCGTCGACGGCGCATCGGTACATGAGAACGTTGACCGCCATCAACCTCCTTGAACTCGACCCGATCACCCATCTCTACCGACTCGCGCCACTGCCATCGGAGCGGATATTAGACACCCCCGATACGCCACGGGAGACAACGGGGTGAGCGCATTGGACATCCAACCGAGAACCCTTGAGTCACTGGTAGGCCAACGGATGCCGCCTGACATTCTCGCCTCGACCCTTACCGAATCGCTCGTACTAGCGGAGCACCCTAACCTCGTGATTTATCTCTACCCAGGAGCAGCCGGGATCATCCGGGGAGACGAAACGCCGCTAATAGACGCCGCGCAGCATCGTGGCTTCCAAACCCATCTCAGCAGCTTCACCGCCTCTGGCTATACCGTTATCGGCCTGAGTAGCCAGACAAGCCACCGGCAGAGACACCTCGCCCACCGCCACAGGCTCTCACACGCGCTGGTAAGCGATCCTAACTTCCGCGTCGCCGAAACACTCGGTGTTCCAACGTTGCGCCTCGGCGCCGCACGCGTCTACGATAGATTGACGCTGGTCGTCACGCGCGGGTCGATGAGCCTCGTGTTGAGCCCGCTCCCTACACCGGAAAGCCACCCGGCATTCTTGGCCGAGTTGCTACGACGCAAGCGCCAACGCTAGTCGCCGCCAAATCTACAACCCCCTGGCAAGTAGATGTCAAATGGCGACGCAAGACCCGGACCGCAACCTACTTCTGAACCTGCCCGCAGCAGTCGCACCCCTGCCCGAGCAGAGACTCCTCGCGCGCGGCGAGGTAAGGCGAATGCACCACCGGGCACGGAAGCTCGCCACCCCAGCCTACGTGAACACCGACGCGGCATTCCGGGACGGTCGGGCAGGCGTCGCATATGCGAGCCGAGCGCTCGGCGACCGGATCGCTGTTGTATCCACGACGGATTCCACCGAAGCCGAGTTTTGGGCAATGGTGATGGCCATGTATGACGCCGACAGGTGTCTTTCGTGCTGGCCGGCAATCGTGTTCCGCACAGACTGCGCGAGCGTCGCACAGTTCGCCGTAGTTAAACAGGAAGGTCTCAGGCCGATGCGCGCAGAGATCATAGAAATGGTCCGCATTCACCGGCAATGGTCGGTCGAGCTGGTGAAACGAAGCTGGAACAAACGCGCCAACAAGCTCGCACGCGACGCACTAGACGAAGCAGGCACAGGCGCGGACGAGCGACGCGAGACGTTGCTAGGTAGGCACGCCTGACATGGCCGCCTATGACCCATACGGCTTTCCCTACGGCCGGCATCGAAGCCGGGGCGTAAACAGGAGACTCCCGGTGATCCAGGCTAAGCGTTGCCACCCAGCCGAAAGCACCGACCGTCAGTACAGCGAAACGCTCAAGATAATGGTCGCGCTGCGAATGCTGTCGTGCTTCGCCGAAGAGTCTCAAACGCTCACATCGGACGAGATCGGAGGCCAGCTCAATCTTCCAGCAGCAGACGTCACGCGTGCTGCGACAAAGCTGACGCACCTTGGTTACCTCGCAGCCGACTCCACAAGAGGCAGCTGGACGCGGACGCCCAGATGACGGATGACGAGGACTTCCCCATGTCTGAAGCCAGCCTTTTTGAGCGAGACCTCTACGTTGAGATCACGATGGCGTGGTATCAGATGCAGAGCCACGGCTTAGCGGTGGATCGACCGATGCGATCGTACGTGCTCGGCAACGGGTTCGCCGAGTCAGTGAAAGACAGTCCGCCGCGACTGGACCTTCAACACATATCAGCGATTTGTGCGCTGGTCATTAGCTCCAATTCTTGGGGGCTGGACGATCTGCGGAAGGTGCTTGACACGCAGAGAATCGGCGGCCGGCCGAGAAGCGCATTGGACCCGGTGTGTGCATGGTGGTATCCGCTGGACAAGCCGAGCGTTCTCGGGGTGCACTATTGGGAACTCGGGAACGGGCTAGTCGAGTTGCGGCGCCTAGCGAGGTTCGACAAACCGCCGGCCCTCCTGTTCGGTCGGGGTTACCAACAAAGCGACCCAGACACCGGTGAGAACCAACGAGAGAGGCAGTCCGCGTGAGTCAGAAAGCGGACTCTGACGGGGGTTGGCAGACGCGCCTCATCACTTATGGGGACCCGCGAATGTCACAATCGC
>DATNKN010000376.1:0-7490 GCA_035603375.1 Solirubrobacteraceae bacterium | reverse complement strand
GTGATCCCCCAGGTGGTGTCACCCGTACCGCACGTGGTCGAGCACGAGGATCGCCCGCCCGTGACACGCCCGCCGGCGCGCTGTCCGTTCTGCGACACGCCGACCGTCAAGCCGAAGGAATCGGTGTTCACGATGTGCCCCAACCGCGACTGTCCCGACCGCGCCTGGCAGCTGCTCAAGCACTTCGTGGGGCGCGCCGCGATGGATATCGACGGGCTTGGGGAGAAGCAGGTGGCGCTCCTTCAACAGCAGGGACTCGTCGAGACCGCAGCCGACTTCTATCGCTTGCACGAACACCGCGAGCAGCTGCTCCAGCTGGAGGGGTTCGGCGAGCTGTCGGTCGCGGCGCTGCTGGAGGCGATCGAGGCGTCCAAGCAGCGGCCGTTCGCACGCGTGCTGTTCGCGCTTGGCATCGAGGAGGTCGGCGAGGTCACGGGGCGCAACCTGGCGATGCGCTTTCGCAACATCGTCTCGTTGCTGGACGCGACCGCCGAGGAACTTGTCGAGACGCCGGGGATCGGTGAGAAGATGAGCGCCTCGATTCACGCACAACTGCACGACGAGCGGATGCTCGCGCTGATCTCAGACCTGCGTGAGGTCGGTCTGTGCTTCGCCGAGGCCGGACCGCCTCCCACGAGCGGCCCGCTGGCTGGCAAGACGCTGGTGCTGACCGGCACCCTGCCGACACTCTCACGCGAGCAGGCCACCGAGCGCATCCAGGCGGCGGGAGGCCGCGTGACGAGCGCGGTGTCGAAGAAGACGCACTTTCTCGTGGCGGGCGATGCGGCCGGCTCAAAGCTGGAGAAGGCCGAGCGACTGCACGTGCGGGTGCTCGACGAGCGCGCGCTGCTCGACCTGTTGGGGGACGGCTGAAGGCACGCCCGTTTTTATGGATTTGTGGGTCGTTCCCCTGATCTTCGGGCGCGTCGCGCCATCACAAGGTTCCCCGGCCCGGTCGCGTCCGTGGCTGCTAAGTGACGCGGGGCCGACGGCGGCTGCGGGGTTGGTTCGCGGGTCGATCTCGGCTGCGGCTAGTAGCGCGCAAGCGTGACCGTCATGCTGTCCTGTACCGCATGCGCAGTGCCGGTTTCGATGCCGTCGTTGAAGATTGCGAACGCGAGCACGTTGCCGTTGGCGGTCTGGCAATAGCCAGCAAGGTTGGACGCTCCGGTGAGCGTGCCGGTCTTCGCCTGGCAGTGTCCGGCGGCGGGGGTGTCGCGCATCCGTTCGGACAGCGTGCCGCTCTCTCCGGCCACCGCTAGATCCTTGCGCAAGGTCGTGCCAAGCGGGCTGTGGGACAGATCGCTCAGCAACATCACGACCTGTAGCGGTGAGGTGTGGTCCGAGCGCGAGAGGCCAGAGCCGTCGACCACGCTCGGGTGGATGTCGAAGTGCGAGGCGATCGTGGCGCGCACGACGGCCGCGCCGGCCGCGGTGGTGCCGGCGCCGCCGTAGCGGGCGCCGAGATCCTTGACGAGCGTCTCGGCAAAGAAGTTGTCCGAGGGGGGCAGCATCAGGTCGAGCAGCGTGGTGAGCGGCGGCGAGCTTACGGTGGCGAGCAGCGTCGCTCCGGCTGGAGCGGTCGCGGCGCCGCCACCGTGGATCGTGTCGCCGGCGGCTCGCAGCGCTCCACGCAGCTGCAGGGCGGCGTATTCGGCTGGCGCGTGCGGGCCTTTCTCGGAGCCCGTTTCGCCACGATTGAAGGCGAGGCCGCTGAGCACGCCTTCGAGGAAGGGGTCGAACTGGTAGTTGCTGGACGGCTCGCCGCGCAGCGAGTCGAGGTAGCTTTCGTCGCCGTACACGTTGCCCGTGACGCTGCGGATGCCGTCGGTCGTGACCAGCTGCTCGGCGAGCGCGGACACCGATGCGCCCTGGCCGTAATAGTGGCTGTCGATGAACGAGGTGCTGCCGAACGTGGGGTCGCCGCCCCCGCGCAGGTACAGACTGCCGTCCCACACGCCATTCGCGCCGAGATGCCCGACGCCGAGTACGGTTGTGCTCAGCGTGGCTGCTGGCCCCATCAGCTCCAGGGCTGTAGCGGAGGTGTAGAGCTTCTCCACCGATGCGGGTGGGCGCGCCACTTCCGAGCGCTCGGCGAACAGCGGTGTGGAGGTTGTCAGGTCATACACATAAGCTCCCGACTGTGACCCGGCGGACGACAGCTCGTGGCTCAACTGAGCGCTCAGCGCGATTTGGGCGCTCGACGCGGACGAAGGGTGGGCCGGATGGCGACCATGGGTGCTCGAGGCGGCCGGCGCCGCGGGCGCCCAGAGGCCGATGTACGCGATGGTTGTGAGCGTCGCAAGCGCGACTTGGAGTCTGGAGGCATTCATGAATTCACGTAACACTACGTACAATCAATACTGATGGGTGAGGTTGTCAACTTGAAGCGGGCCGCCAAGAGCGCCCCGGGCACTACAACACGGACTACCGCCAAGCGGAGCGCTACAGCGGGCACGAACCGGCGGCGCAAGCCGCAATCCAAAAAGACGGCGCTGGTACTCGGTGGAGGGGGCTTTACGGGCGGCGTGTATGAGATCGGGGCGTTGCGTGCGCTCGACCTCCTCGCCGCCAATCGCACGATCAATCAGTTCGACGTGTATGTCGGCACCTCCGCGGGCGCGTTCGTGGCGTCGCTGTGCGCCAACGGCGTCACGCCCGAGGAGATGATGCGGGTCGTCACCCACCAGGGCCCGCAGGCGTTCAGGGACATCGATCTTGGCGATCTGCTGCGCTTGAATCTGCCCGAGCTGGCGCGCACCGGCGTGCGCTTGCCGCTGCGGATGCTCTCGCTCACCCGCCAGCTGTTGCCCCAACTCGGCCAGGTGTCGCTGATCGACATCGTGCTCGGGCTCGCCGAGGTGCTGCCGAGCGGCGCCTACACGGGCGCGGGCATCGAGCGCTACTTGCGCCGCGTGCTCGAAGCGGACGGGCGCAGCGACGACTTCCGCGAGCTCGCCCACGAGCTGTATCTGGTCGCTACCGATCTCGACTCCTGCGAGCGCATCGTGTTCGGCTCAGACGGTTTCGAGGATGTGCCGATCTCGACCGCGGTGCGCGCGTCGGGTGCGCTGCCGATGGTGTACGCACCGGTGCGGGTCGGCGAGCGCGAGCTGATCGACGGCGGCATCGTGTCCACCACGAACCTCGACATCGCCGTCGAAGCGGGCGCGTCGCTGGTGATCGTGATCAACCCGATCGTTCCTTATGTCAATGACCGCAAAGACGACGGGAGCGGACGGCCGGCGCAGCGGATCTCCGACCGGGGCTTCTCCAAGATCGGCTATCAGGCGTTCAAGCTGCTCGGCCACCGCCGCCTGCATGAGCTGGCGAGCATGTGGGAGGAGCGCTACCCGGGCGTTGACATCGTGCTGATCGAGCCCGAGCCGACCGATGAGCTGATGTTCGAGACGTCGATCATGAGCTTCTCCTCGCGTATCGAGATCGCCCGCCACGGTTTTCAATCGGTCACCTATCACCTGCTCAACGAATACGAGCGCTACAAGGAGATTTGGGCGCGCCACGGCATCGACATCTCAGAGCGGCGGGTACGCAAGGTGGTCGGCCACTTCGAGTCCGAGGAAGAGCAGGTCGGCGCATGGCGCAAAATCCTCGAAGGCACTACGGGCGCGCTGCTGCGCCAGTCCGGAACGGCTGGCTAGAGTCAGGCACCTGCGCCGGCACGCCGACGCCGGTCGCGGAACGTTCTTCGTCTGTCAGCTCAGCTCGCGGTCGATCGCGCTGAGCAGGCGCGTGGAGGCGGCCTCGTCGTGGATCGCGATCCGCACGTGGTGCGGCTCGCCGAGAGGGGCGCCAGCGGCGACCAATATGCCTGAGCGCGCCAGTCGCATCGCCAGCTCGCTGCCGTCAACGCTCTCGTGGGCGACCCACAGGAAGTTGGCCTGGCTGTCGGTCACGTCGAAGTTGCGCTGACGCAGGGCGGTGGTTAGGCGGGTGCGCTCCGCCGCGACTCGCTTCATACGCTTGGCAAGCAACGCAGAGCAGTTGTTCAACGCCTCGAGCGCGCCAGCTTGGGAGATCTCGCTGACGCCGAGATCGGGTTCAAGCTCGGCCAGTAGATTCTCCGAGCCGGGTCCGCCGATGGCATAGCCGCAGCGCAATCCCGCGAGGCCCCAAGCCTTCGAGAAGCTGCGAAATACGAGCAGTCGCGGGTGACTCTCCAGCAATTGCAGCGAGGAAGCGGACGGTTGGGCGTCGGCGAACTCCACGAGCGACTCGTCGAGCAGCACACCCACGGTCTCGGGCAGCTCTGCGAGCAGGCGCTGCAGTTGCTCGGTCGCGAGCAGCTCGCCGGTGGGATCGTTGGGGCTCGCGAGCGCCACGACCCGAGTGCTCTCGCTCACGGCCTCCAGCAGCGCGTCCACGCCGCCGCTGACGGGCACGGCGCGTCCGTGTGCACGGCGCGCCATGATCGGAAACAGGGGGTATGACGGCCAGCAGGTGATCAGCTCCTGGCCGGGCTCGATCAGCGCGCGGGTTGCGGCGCTCAGCAGCTCGGCGGAACCGTTGCCGACGATCACGCGTCCGGGCTCGACGCCGTGAAGCTCGGCGAGCGTGGTGCGCAGCTGCGAGCCACGCATGTGCGGGTAGCGCTGCATCCCGCGACGCGCGACGAACGTGATGGCGCTGACGATGTCGGGATGGGGCAGGTCGGGCCAGGTGGTGTGGGAGAGATCGAGCGTCACCACCCGTGTGAGCGCCTTGCGTCTGCGCTCATCGGCCTCCTCGCGCAGGCCGCTGTTGACCTCCTCCTCGCTCATGCCCTCAAACTGCTTGTAGTAATCGAGCAGGCCCACCGTGCTAGCTCCTTGCGCGCGAGGCTGCGCTCACGGTTTGTTCCCTGGCATCGCGCTCGACCCGGGCCCGTGCAGTACGACGAACCACAGCGAAAACGCCGCCGCACACACCGCTGCGGTGATGCCGAACACGCGATTGAGCGCGCCCAGGCGCTGGTCGTAGCCGGCGGCGCGACGCACGAGTATCCACGCGTTGTCGAGCCGTCGCAAGATCGCGAGCGCGCCGAACAACAGGACGCCGAGCGACACGAGGCCCATCAGCACAGCGAAGCTGACGCTGCCGGTGAGGTAGTTGAGCTGCGCGCTAATCCACAGGCAGGCGATCGGGATCGGACCCCAGCACAGGAGACTGCCAACCACCATCGCGACGAACAGCCAGTTGGCCAGCTGGCGATCGATTCGCTGGCGTGAGTCGCTGCCTCGCTCGGGCAGCGCGCGGAAACGGACCGGTGCCGTGCCGGGCCGGCGGCCTACGAACAGCCCGCCGTTGTCGCTGGGGTCGGAGCGCATCGGGGTATATGTTCGCAGCTACCGCGACACTCCTCGGCAGCGGGTGCCGAGGGGAGTCGTGTGGATGGACGTGTGCGGAGTCACGGTCGCGTTCAACTCGCGTACATCGAGTCGAGGATATCCGCATACTTGGCGGCCACCACGTTGCGCTTGACCTTCAGCGTGGGCGTTAGCTCGCCCGTCTCCTGGGTGAGATCGTGCGGCAGGATCGTGAACTTCTTGACCTGCTCGACTGGGGCGTAGCGGCGGTTGGCGCGGTCGACCTGCTCGCCGATCATCTCGCGCACCGAGGACTCCTCGCACAGCGTGGAGGTGTCCTCGGGGAGATTGTGCTCGCGCGCGTATGCGGCGATCTCCTCGTCGTCGAGTGTGATCAGCACAACGGGATAGGGACGCTGGTCGCCGTGCATCACCGCTTGGGAGATCCAGCGGCACTGCTTGAGGTCGTTCTCGAGGTTCGCGGGCGTGATGTTCTTGCCGCCCGCGGTGATGATGATGTCCTTCTTGCGGCCGGTGATCGACAGGAACCCATCTTCGTCGAGCGAGCCGAGATCGCCGGTGTGCAGCCAGCCTTGGTCGATTGAGCCGAAGCTGGCATCGGCGTTGTTGTGGTAGCCCTGGAAAATGTTGGGGCCCTTGATCAATACCTCGCCATCCTCGGCGATCCTGATCTCCACGCCCGGGAACGGTTTGCCGACAGTGCCGAACTTGTGGTCCTCGACGGTGCACACCGTCGCGGCGGTGGCGGTCTCGGTCATACCGTAGCCCTCGAGCACGGGCACGCCGGCGGCCCAGAAGAATTCGAGGATCTCCTTCGCGATCGGCGCGGCGCCGGTGACGGCGTGGCGCACGTTGCCTCCGAAGATCGCGCGCACGTTCTTGAACAGCTGCTCGTCGGCCTCTTCGAAGGGCTTCATCAGCTCCGCCGGCACCTCCTCGCCGCGGGCCTGCAGCTCGCGCACCTTTATCCCAAGTGCGACCGCCTTGGCGGCCTGCTCGCGCTCCTCTGGGGGCTTGGCTTCGATCGTGGCGTTGGCGAGCGTGTAGATCTTCTCGAAGATGCGCGGCACGGAGGGGAGATAGGTGGGTTTGACCTCCATCAACTCGCCCACGATTTGCTTTGTGTCGCCGCCAAAGTAGGCGATCGTGGTGCCGAGGTCGAACGTGGCCAGCTGGATCAAGAGCGCAAACGCGTGCGCGAGTGGCAGGTAGAGGTAGACCACCTCGTCGTCCTCGATCTGGCCGACGCTGCGCAACATTCGCATCATCGAGGCGTAGTTGCCGTGGCTCAGCACGCACCCCTTGGGCGGACCGGTGGTTCCGGAGGTGTAGATGAACGTGAACGGGTCCTCTGGCTTCACCGCGTCGCGTCGCGCCTGAAGCTCGGCGGCGTCACGGGTGCGCCCACTCTCGCGCACCTCCTCCAGGGTGGTTGCGGGGATCGGCGGCTCGCCGGGGGAGGGGTCCATCACGATCACGGTGCGCAGATTCGGCACCTGCTCGCGGACCTCGGCGATCTTCGCAAGCTGCTCGTCGTTCTCGCACACGATTGCGGTGGCGCCCGAGTCGGAGATAACCCACAGGCACTCCTCGGGCGAGTTGGTTTGGTAGATCGGTACCACCACCGCGCCGGTCGAGGTGATGGCCATGTCCGCGTAGGACCACTCGGGGCGCGTGTTGGCAAGGATGCACACGCGCTCACCCGCCTGCACCCCGAGGTCGATCAGCCCGAGTGCCAGCTCATCGACGATGCTCGAGAACTGGGCGTAGCTGACGTCGTGCCACTCGCCGTCGCGCTTGTAGCGGATCGCGATGTGCTCGGGCCGCTCAGCGGCCGAGCGCGAGACTAGATCGGCAATCGTGTCCGATCCCGTGGTGGACTCTGTGGCGCTGGCCTCCATCGAATGCTCTCCTCCTCGATCACCCCGACGTACAGATGGATATTACGGCCTTTTCGGGGACGCATGTGGCCAGACTGCCAGGGAGTCGAATATCCGGGCTTCGGCGCGCACGGTAGGCACTGGGTTGCGCGAGTTAGTACGCCGATACTCCGCGATGTGTGGAACCAGGCGCGAGTGGCTAGCTCTTCGCAACGGCCGGCCGGGGCGCGGATGTCGTGCCGCGCAAGCTCGCCATGAACAGGCTCTTGTCGATGCGCCCCTT
>DATNKN010000405.1:0-7562 GCA_035603375.1 Solirubrobacteraceae bacterium | reverse complement strand
GATCGAGCGCCACCTTCAACGAACCCCGTGCCGGGCCGACCGAGCGTCCGACGTCGTTCATGTAGGTCTGCGGCCAGAGCACCGCCACGCGCGAGCCACCTGCGCGACCCTCCGCGATGCGCCCACGGAAGCGGTCTTTGGGGCGGCCGAGCGACCAGCGCTCGGCGAGTCGTTCGGCAACCATAAAGCCCACGTTATGGCGGGTTTGCGCGTGCTCGCGACCGGGGTTGCCCAGACCGACGATCAGCCAATCGACTGGCGCGCCGCCGCCAAAGGGGCGCAGGAGCTACTCCTCGGAGGAGGCGCCGCCGTCCTCAGAGGCCGCCTCGCCACCGCCGCCGTCGCCGACGAGCTCAGTCTCAGACTCGATCTCGCTCTCATCCTCGGACTGCAGCCGGGGCGCCGAAACCGAGGCGACCGTGGTCGCGAGATCATCGAGCAGCGTGACACCCTCGGGCAGGACGATCGCCTCAAGCGAGAGCGTCTCGCCGATCTGCAGCTCGCCAAGCTCGTGCACGATCGACTCCGGGATCGCGGTCGGGAGCGCTTCGACGTTCAGCTCGCGTACGAGCTGCTCGAGGATGCCGCCTTCCTTGACGCCGGGCGTGTCGTCCACGCCGGTGAGCTCAAGCGCGACCACCGCGTGAATCGGCTTGTCCAGGCGTACTCGCAGGAGGTCCACATGGGTCGTCTCGCCACGCACCGGATCCCGCTGAGCCTCCTTGAGCACGACCGGAGTGGCCTTGGCGCCATCGATGCTGAGGTCGACCACAGCGCCCGCGCCGGCAAGCGCCACGCGCAACTCGCGCGCGTCGACGCTGAAACTCACGGGGTCTACATCGCCGCCGTAGAGCACGCCCGGGATGCGCCCGGTGCGGCGCAAGCGCCGCGCGGAACGCGAGCCATCGGGGGTGCGACTGTCGACATCGAGCTTTGTGGTGGTGGTAGCCATGAGACGGCCGGGGACTTTAGCAACCCGCCCGCCTCGGCCGCGCTCAGAACAGCTGGTTCTCGCCGCCGAACACTTCGCTGACGGAGTCGTCGGTGAAGATCCGGCGGATCGAGTCGGTGAGCAGCTCCGCGCAAGGCAACACGCGAATGTTGGCGGGAAGCCCTGGGCGCGTGGGGATCGTGTCGGTGACGACGATCTCCTTGAAGCCCGAGTCGGCGAGGTTCTCGAAGGCGGCGCCGGAGAACACGGCATGGGTGGCTGCCGCATACACGCTCTTCGCGCCCGCGTCGAGAACTGTGCGGGCGGCAGCCTTCAGCGTGCCCGCGGTGTCGATCATGTCGTCGACGATCACGGCGGTCTTGCCGCGAACGTCGCCGATCACGTACCCGATCTCGGCGACCTGCTGGGCCGGGCGCTCCTTGTCGAGGATCGCCAGCTCCGCGCCGATGATCGAGGCGAATCGCTTGTTGAGCTTCACACGACCCGCGTCGGGGGCGACCACAACGAGGTCGGACAGGCCGAGATCGCTGAAGTACTGCGTGAGCATGAACAGCGCGGTCATATGGTCGACGGGCTTTTGGAAGAAGCCCTGGATCTGTCCTGCATGGAGGTCCATCGTGAGCACCCTGTCGGCACCGGCGGCCTCGATCATGCGCGCCACCAGGCGCGCGGAGATCGGCTCGCGGGGTGCCGACTTCTTGTCCTGGCGGGAGTAGCCGAACCACGGCGTGACGGCGATCACGCGGTGAGCCGAGGCGCCCACGGCGGCGTCGATCATGAACAGCAGCTCCATCAACGAATCGTTGGCGGTCACACCGGTGGCAACGTTGCCGCAGGTCGATTGCACGATGAACACGTCGGCGCCGCGGATCGACTCCTCGTAGCGGCAATACACCTCACCGTCGGAGAACGTCTTGAGCGTCACCGGGCCGATATCGACGTTGAGCTTGTCCGCGATATCCAGAGCGAGCCGCGGGTTGGCGCGCCCGGAGAAGAGCATCAGCCGCTTGTTGTAGTCGATCGGCAGGCTCGTCGGCGAGGACGGCTGCGTGCGCGCGTCGATCACGCTCATCTCCGGGAGTGTAGGGCGTGTGGCGGTTGAGGCGCGCGACTGTGGCAGCGCGCGACGGGGAGGCGCGCTATGACTCGCCCTCGCTCGCCGTGGACTCGCCGTCTGGACGCGGCGCGTTTGCCTCGATGGCCCCCTCACGCCGCCCCGCATAACCCTCGACGTTGCGCTGGCGCGCGCGGGCAACGGCGAGCGCACCGCCAGGCACGTCCTCGGTAACGATCGAGCCGGCGGCCGTGTAAGCGTCGTCGCCGACCTGCACGGGGGCGACGAACGAGGTGTCCACGCCGCCGCGCACACGCTCGCCGATCGTGGTGCGGTGCTTGGCGCGACCGTCGTAGTTGGCGGTGATCGTGCCCGCGCCAAGATTCGTGTCCCGGCCGATGTCGGCGTCGCCAATGTAGGAAAGGTGTGGGATCTTCGCGCCCGCGCCGACATCCGAGTTCTTGACCTCGACGAACGTGCCAACCTTGGAGCCCTCGCGCAGCAGCGCGCCCGGACGCAGGTAGGCGAACGGGCCGACACTCACGTTCGCGTGGACATCCGCTTGGGAAAGCCACGACATCCGCACCTGCGCGCCATCGCCGATACGCGAGTCGATCGCGGTCGTGTGAGGCCCGACGACCGCGCCCACACCGACGGCGGTTGAGCCCTTCAGAGCGCTGCCCGGCTCGATCCTCGTGTCCTGGCCGATGGCCACATCGACGTCGATCACGGTCGAGGCTGGGTCGACGACTGTCACCCCGGCGAGCATGTGGCGCTCGGCGATCGCACGCTGGGCGAGAGCTCGCACATGGGCGAGCGCGACACGGTCGTTGACGCCGAGCATCAGGTGCTCGTCCGCGACGACGTGTGCCGCCACGCGCGCGCCGTCGGCACGCAACAGGTCGAGCGTCTGCGGTAGGTAGTACTCGCGCTGGGCATTGTCGGCGGTGAGCCGTGGCAGCGCACTGAGCAGCGCCGCGCCGCCGAACACGTATATGCCGGAGTTCACCTCGCGGATCTGTAGCTCGGCGTCGGTTGCGTCCCCCGGCTTCTTGGTCTCCACCACACGTGCGACCGATCCGTCCGCCTCGCGCACAACCCGGCCGTAGCCCGTGGGGTCCTCCAGCACGGCCGTGGCCATCGTGGCTGCCGCGGCGCTGTAGGCGTGCGCCCTCACCAGCGCGGCGATCGACTCGGCACCGACGAGTGGAACATCGCCGCTGAGCACCACCACCGGCGCGTCGGGATCGATCAGATCGGCCGCGGCGCGCACCGCCCCACCGGTCCCGTCCGACTGCGCCTGCACGGCCAGCTCGACCCGCGCTGGCAGCACGTCCTCGAGCGCCCGATCCGGCGAGTCCACCACCACGACGCGCCCCGCGCCCGCGGCAAGCGCGGCGCGCACCGGCCACAACACCATCGGTATCCCACACAGCTCGTGCAGCACCTTCGGGGTGCAGGAGCGCATCCGCGTCCCCTGCCCGGCGGCGAGGATCACAACGGTTGGGGCTAGGGACATGCGCAGACTTTAGTTGGCTGCCCGAATCGGTGGCGTTGGGCGAGCATTCGTCGACCGTCGAGACTGAGACTGGTCCTCTACGCGCAGTAGAGCGCGGCCAATTCAGCTCTCCCCCCAGGGAACGGTGTGGCGCGCAGCGCCACCCGGGGGAATTTGAGACTGGGGGGCAGGGACTCGAACCCCGATTCTCAGGACCAAAACCTGATGTCCTGCCATTGGACGACCCCCCAATCGGGTGTGAGCTACACGGGAACTCTACCGCCCGCAAGCGCTTGCGCGGGGCTGGCCGCTGGGGTCTCGGCAAGCCCAACCGCCGATACTCCCGCGGAGCCGGCCACGGGTACCGCGCTAGCCGCCTCCGCTCGCGGTAGTGGCCCCACGACGAGCAGCGACACTCCTGCGAGCAAGCTGGCGATCAGCATGAAGGTCCAGGCGCCCGTGAAGTCGGCTGCCGTGTGCGGGGTGCCCAGCACGGCGATCAAGATCGCGAAGCCGAGCGCCGAGCCGAGCTGGCGGCCGGTGGTTTGCACGCCGATGCCTGTCGCCAGTCGAGCTGGGGGCAGCGTCGCCGCGACCGCGCCGGTGAGCGAGGGGATCACGAGGCCGACGCCGATCCCGCCAATCAGCATCCCGGGCAGGTAGTCGGCCGCGTAGCGCGGAACCGGGCCGAGCCGCGATATCCACCACGCGCCACCGAGCGCGAACAGCACGGCGCCAACAGCGCCCACGCGCCCGGGACCAAAGCGACGGCCGAGGCGTGCGCCAGGGACCGCGCACAGAGCCGCCATTGAGGGACCTGGGGAGATCATCAACCCGGCGGTCAGGATCGGCTCGTGCCAGATGCCCGTGAGAAACAACACCGAAGCGAGCAACATCGCGGCGAAGCCGACGAAGAACAGCAGCGATGCGAGCGTGGCGGCACTGAACGACCGCACCGCAAGCATCGCCGGATCGACGATCGGCGAGGGGTGGCGAACGATGCGTCGCGCGACCAGCCCGAGCAGCAGCACGGAGAGGGCAAGCAGCGCAAGGATGCGTGCGCTCGACCAGCCCCATTCGCCACCCTGCACGATCGCCACCACGAGTGTGGCAACGCCGACGCTCAGCAGTCCCGCGCCGAGCACGTCGGGCGGCTCGCTGTCGGGGTGGCGTACCTCACGCAGCACGCGCCATCCGGCCACAAGCCCGACCAAGCCGACCGGCACGTTGACAAGGAACACCCAGCGCCAGCCGGCCTGCACAAGCAGCCCACCGAGCGGCGGGCCGGCAGCGGCGGCGACGCCGCCCACCGCAGCCCACACGCCGATCGCGATATGGCGCCGCTCGGGCGGAAACTCAGGCAGCAGCAGTCCAAGCGAAGAAGGCAATAGCAATGCTGCGCCTAGACCCTGGATCGCGCGAGCTCCCACCAAGAAGGGGATCGAGGGAGCGGCAGCGCACGCCGCGGAGGCCAGCACGAACAGCCCGACACCCAGCAGAAACGCGCGCTTGCGCCCAACCGCGTCCGACCAACGCCCAGCGGCGATCAGGAAGGCCGCGAACACGATCGTGTACGAGTTGAGTATCCACGACAACGAGCCGAGGCTCGTTCCCGGGAAGTCGCGCTGGATTTGAGGGAACGCGATGTTGACGATGAACACGTCGAGGCCAGCCATGAACACTCCGACCACAACGACCAGTAGGACCTTCCATCTGCGCTCCATCGTGCGCTCCTTCCATTCGGGGTCTCGTGTCCGTCTCGCTGTCTCGCGACCGCCAGCCGGTTTTTGCGGCGGCCTGAAGAACGTGTCCGTTGCGTGAAGAGATGCACTCTAACAGAATGAGTTGCATGACACAACTAACTGCTATGTTGTAGGTGTGCTGGGTAGCGACTACAGTGGTCAGAATTGCTCGATTGCGCGCACGCTGGAGCTGGTGGGCGAGCGCTGGACGATGCTCGTGCTGCGCGACGTGTTCATGGGCGTGCGCCGTTTCGAGGGGCTGCAGCGCGACCTGGGCGTCGCACGCAACGTGCTCGCCGCCAGGCTAGAGCGCCTCGTGGAGGAGGGCATACTCGAAAAGACTCCCTACCAGGAGCGACCGGTGCGCTACGAGTACCGCCTGACCGACAAGGGTCAGAATCTGTGGCCAGTGATGGTCGAGCTGCAGCAATGGGGCGACCGTCACGCCGCCCCCGAGGCGGGACCGCCAGTCGTGATCCGCCATCGTGGCTGCGGCGGAGCGCTGGGGGAGCGGCGCATCTGTATTCGCTGCGGCAAGCCGCTTGAGCTGCGCGACGTGCGTGCCGAGGCCGGCCCCGGAGCCCGCGTTGCCGACGCCGGCAAGCTGCCCTCGCCGCTGGCCAAGGCGCTCGCTCGCGGTACGGCCGCTGCGGGTGCTACGCGGAGTACGCAGCACTAACCACGTGTCGACCCGAACTCCTGCCACTTGCAACGGTTCTTGCAGCGTGGCCTTTTGAGCGCCACAGTGCAGAAGGTTGCGGACCGGTGTGTGCGATGGCGGGTCCTCAGTTAACAAGGCGGCGACATCCCGCCGCCCACTACTGCAAGAATCCTTGCGATGCGGCTGGCAGGGGACGCATTCGTGCGACGTGGGGGCGCTTTTGTCGTGCTCGCGCTTGCGGTGGCGTGTGCCCTGCTTGGCACGATGACGGCTCGAGCGGCGACGAATACCGCGACTGGCGCCCGCTGCCGAGGCGCACTGACACTGCCCACAAGCTCAAACCAGGCACTGGTCGACAGCGCCGTCGCGTGCCTGATCGACCGCGAACGGGCCCGCCTGCGAGTGCCGGCGCTGCGAGCCAACCCCGCGCTTGGAGGGATCGCGATGAGCCTTGCTCGAGAAATGGCCAGTCACGGTTACTTCGGCGACGACACCATGACTGGGCAGACGCCGTGGCAGCGGATCGCCTCCTCGCCATACGCGGTTGGCGCACAGGTCGTGGCCGCCGGGCAGAACATCGGCTGGGGCACAGGTGGGCTCGCGACGCCGCAGGGGGTGGTCGAAGAGTGGATGCGCTCCCCTCCGCACCGGCTGATCCTGCTATCGAGCAGCTATCGCGATGTCGGCGCGGGCGTCGCCCCGATCGCGCCGTCCAGCGTCACCGACGAACGTCCGGGCGCTACGTATACGGTCGAGTTCGCGGCGCGCGGCTAGGCACTCACGAGCGCCGCGGCACGCGCCCACCACGCGCGCCTTCCTCGCTGGCGGGGCCGCGGGAGGAGGAGATGCCGAGGACTCGCATCGCCTTCAACCCGAGGCTCAGCTTCTCGCGGCCGTCGCTGGAGCTGACGTCCAGGCCGGTCAGCTCGCGCACGCGCTCCAGGCGGTAGTAGACGGTGTGGCGGTGGGTGAACAGGCGCTGGGCGGTGCCGGCGACGTTGCCGTCGGCCTCCAGGAACGTCTCCAGTGTTTGCAAGAGATCGGTCTCGTACTGCTCGTCGTAGGCCACGAGCGGCTCGACCGTCTCCGCGTAGAAGCGCTGCAGCTCCCCCGGGTTCTCTGTCATCGCGCTGAGCAGCAGACGGTAGGCGCCGGTTTGCTCGAAGGCGAGCAGCGAGCCATCCGGGGTGCCGCCCTCGGCTACGTTGGCGGCCAGCAGCGCCTCGCCTGCCGCGCGCGGCAGGTCGGCGGGGTCCTCCGCGACGCGGCTGCGCCCGAGCGCGAACGTGTAGCCGGAGAGGGCGCTCTCCATCTCGCGCAACACGGCTTCGGCGGCGCGCGCCGCCGCTGGCTCCTCACCGCCGGGGAGCAACAGCAGGATCTCCACGCCCGCCGCGCCGTCGCGCTCGGACAGCGCGGCGATCGAGCGCCCGACGACCGCGCGAGCGCCACGCTCGGCGACCGCGCGCGCGCGGGCACGCCAGCCCTCCTCGGTAGGTGCCTGGGGGTGGGCGCGGGCGACGATCACGCTGGCGCCGGCCTGCAGGTCGAGCGACAGCTCGCGGGCACGCGCCAAGAGATCCTCGCGCGAGATCGGCTCGCGTCCGAGCACGACGCTCAGGAAATCCGCGGCGGCGCTCTCAGAGGCCACGTCG
>DATNKN010000358.1:0-17684 GCA_035603375.1 Solirubrobacteraceae bacterium | reverse complement strand
ACCGGCGGCCGACGAGCCGCCGCCGTCCGCGCCATTTGCCACCGAGCATCCGGTCGTGCTGATGTTCGGTCTGATGCGCCCCTACAAGGGCATCGACGTGTTGCTGGAGGCATGGCGCGGAGTCGATGGGCAGGCGCCGATCGAGGATGCCGAGTTGTGGATCGCCGGAATGCCTAAGACTGACATCTCCGCCCTGCGTGCCAGCGCCCCGAGCGGTGTCAGGTTCGACCCTCGATTCATCAACGACCGCGAGCTACCGGCCTACTTCGAACGCGCGAGCCTCGTCGTGCTGCCCTACCTGCAGGCCGACCAGTCGGGCGTGCTGTTCACCGCGCTCGCGTTCGGCAAGCCCCTGCTGCTCAGCGACGTGGGCGGCTTCCCTGAGATGGCCGCCACAGGCGCGGCGCGGATCGTCCCTGCCGGCGACGCCCGCGCTCTCGGCGCCGCGCTGCGCGAGCTGCTCGGCGATAGGGCCGCCCTGACCGAAATGTGCGTGAGGGCCAGGGCAGCCACCCAAGGACGTTACTCCTGGGAGGCCATAGCGCAAGCCCACATCGAGCTGTATGCGCGGCTTCTGCGAGACGCGCCACGGCGGTGAGCCGCCCACTCGGACAGAATGCTCAGAGATGCGCACCGCTCTAGAAGTCCTCTTCTGGATGTCCGCCGGGCTGATTGTGTGGACCCAGCTTGGCTATACGCTTCTCATCGCCCTGCTTGCGCGCCTACTCGCGCCAGCGCCACAGGCCGCGATGGCGACTCGGGAACGACCCATCCCCCCCAAAAATAGTGTGTCGCTCATCATCGCCGCCCATGACGAGCAGGGCGTGATCGGCGCGAAGGTTTCAAACGCGCTCGCGCTCGACTACCCGCGCGAGCTGCTGGAGACGATCGTGGCGTGCGACGGTTGCGAGGACGACACCGCCGAGAGCGCTCGCGCAGCAGGCGCCGATCTCGTGCTCGAGCTTCCGCGCGGCGGCAAGATCGCCGCGCAGGACGCCGCCGTGGAGCACTCGCGCGGCGAGCTGGTCGCGTTCTCCGACGCGAACGCGCTGTGGGAGCCGGCCGCGCTGCGCGAATTGGTGGGCGCGTTCGCCGACCCGCGCGTGGGCTATGCATGCGGGCAGGTTCGTTTCGTGCAGGCCGGCGAGGGCGCGGGTGCCACCAACCAGGAGGGTCTCTACTGGCGCTATGAGATGGCGATGCGCGAGCGCGAGTCGCGGCTGTGCTCGATCACGGCCGGCAACGGTGCGATCTACGCGACCCGCCGCGAGTCCTACATCGCGGTGGACCCGATCATGGGCCATGACCTGTCGTTTCCGTTCAACATGGTCAAGCGTGGTTGGCGCGCCGTGTATGTGCCCGGCGCGCGTGCAGTCGAGAAGATGGTGCCCTCGATCGAGGGCGAGCTGGCGCGCAAGCGACGCATGATGAGCCACACGTGGCCGATCGTGCTGCGCGGCGGGATGCTCTCCCCGCGCGGCTACACACCCGGGTATGCGCTGATGATCTTCTCCCACCGCCTGTTGCGCTACAGCACTCCGTTCCTGCACCTGCTGGCACTCGCGGCCAACATCGCGCTCGTCGCGGGCGGCGCTGGGCGGGTGGGGATCCCATCCATTTACACGCTCACGCTCGCCCTGCAGCTCGTGCTGCTCTTCGCCGCCGGGCTAGGCGGCGTCCTGCCGGTGCGCGCGCTGCTGATCGCTCGTTACTACGTGCTCACCACCGCCTCCCCGGCGGTCGGGCTGTGGGACTGGCTGCGCCATGGCACCGTCGCTTCCTGGGAAGCCGCCGAGGGGACGCGTTGAATGGGCCCCGAGCAGCGATCGTACGCAGATCTGGCAGGTGCCGTTTCGATGAATCGCACAAACGCGCGCGAGCAGTCGTTTTCGTGATCCGTCGGGGAATCGACATCGTGGTGGGCACGCTGGGTTTGATCGTGGCATCCCCGGTGATCGCCATGGCGATGCTCGCGATCCGGTTGGAGTCACGCGGGCATCCGATCTACCGCCAGCGGCGCATTGGCAAGGATGGCGCCGCGTTCGACCTGCTCAAGCTGCGCACGATGGTGGACGGCGCCGAGCACATCGGAGCTGGGCTGGCCGTCAGCGAGAACGACTCGCGCATCACGCGTGTCGGTGAGCTGCTGCGACGGACCTCCCTGGATGAGCTACCCAATTTTCTGAACGTGGTGCGCGGCGAGCTGTCGCTCGTCGGCCCACGCCCGACCGTTCCCGTGCAGGTCGCGCAGTACACCGAGCGCCAGCGCGGCCGGCTCGCGGTCCGTCCAGGCATCACCGGCTGGGCGCAGGTCAACGGGCGCGCCTCGCTGCCGTGGAGCGAGCGCATCGAGCTGGACCTCTACTACATCGAGCATCGCTCGCTCGCGCTGGACCTGCGTATCCTGGCGCGCACCGTGGCGATGGTGCTCGGCGGTAGCGGCCTCTACAAGGGCCAGACGGGAGGTTGGCAGGATGGATGAGCTTCGCCCTGACCGCGAGCCTGCCGGTTTGGGGGGATTTGCGCGGCGTTCCCGTGGTAGTCACGGCGCCCCCGCCATCATGCTGACGGGCGTGGGCAAGCGCTACGACATTGTCTCGTGCTTTGCCGCGCTGACGACGGTCGTGGCGGTCGATCCCAACCCACTCGCGCCCGCCCAATACGCTGCGCAGGTGCGCGCGAGCGCTCCGCCGATAAGCGACCCCGAGTATGTGCCGGCGCTCACGCGGCTGTGCGAGCAGCACGGCGTCGGCGCGGTGCTTCCGCTAACCGATCTCGACATCGAGGTGCTCGCGCTCGCCCGGGAGTCCAAGTCCCCCCCCACCCTGCCGGCACTCGTGCCCTCCTCGGAGGTGGCGCGCGCGACCTACGACAAGTACGAGGCCCACCTGCTGCTGGAGCGCCTCGGCCTGCCCTCGCCTCCCACGGTGCTGCCCGACGCCGAGCTCGATGCGCTCCACTACCCCGTGATGGTCAAGCCACGCCAGGGGTCGGGCGCGCGCTCGATCCACCTCGCCCACGACGCCGAGCAGGCGCGCTTCTTCGTGGACTATGTGCGCGAGCCGACGATGGTGCAACGCGCGATGAGCGGGCCGGAGCTGTCGATCGACTGCCTTGGCGACACCGCCGGGCGCTGTCTGAACGCGATTCCGCGCACGATGCTCGAGTCGCGCGGCGGGGAGTCGATCAAGGGCACCGTCGTGGACGATCCTGAGCTGGTGGCGCTCGCCCACACCGCGATGGAGGCGCTCGGCGTGCGCGGCCCCGCCACGATCCAGGTGTTCCGCGACCCGGAACTGGGCGTGCGCATCACCGACGTCAACACACGCTTCGGCGGCGCCTTCCCCGCGCCGGCGCTGGCGGCGCTCGCGGGACGCTCCTACCCTGAGCTGATCGTGCGGATGGCCGCGGGCGAGCCGGTCGAGCCGCACGTCGGCGAGTACCGCCGCGATGTCACGTTTACGCGCTACTACTGGCAGCTGGAGCTGGACGAGCGCTTGCGACCAACCGGCAACGACATCCTGCCCGGCGGACATCCCCCGCCGAGGTGTAACAATTGAGCCGGTGAGTACATCGCTCGCAAAGCCCGGGAGCGAAGCTCCGTCTGGCGCTGCCAACGGAGCCGGTCTCGACGCGTCGCCTCCCGAGCAGAGCGCCGAGCCTCGTGCGTGCGCGAAGTGCGGGTCGCCCATGCAGGAGGGACAGGACTGGTGCCTGCAGTGCGGTGCGAGCACGCCCGGGAGCCTGCGCGGCGGCGGCGGGCCCGGCTGGCGCACCGGTGTCGCGATCCTCGGCGTCACCGCCGTGCTCGTGTGTGGGGCGGCGGTGGCGGCGTATGCCGCACTCAACAAGACCAAGCCCAAGTCCGCGGTCGTGGCGTTGGTCGTGAAAACATCGACGACGAGCGTGACGCCAACGCCAACGCCGGGCACTCCGAGTGCGACGCCGACACCTGGCACCCCGACCACGGTGAAAGCGGGGCAGAAGATCCCGCTGCAAACACCCACACCCAAATCTTCCTCGGGCGAATCGGGCGAAAGCGCCGGGCTGTTTCCACCGGAAAGCAAAACGACTGCCACGCCCAAAGCGACGACCCCCACCAAAACGACCGAAGAATCGACCAAAGCGGCGAGCGAAAAAACTGGCGATGAAGGCTCGGAAACGAAAACCGGCGAAGAAGCCCCGAGCCCGATCCTGCTCGACACAAACGCCGCCAGCGTTTACAACCCCTACTCCTTCCCCGCCACCCTGTTCGGCGACCCGAGCCTCGCGATCGACGGCGAAGTGAAGACCGCGTGGACCGCCCAGGTGCAGGCGAGCGTCGCGCCAAAGATGGCCGAGGGGGTCGTGCTCGACCTCAACAGCCCCCAGAAGCTCGGCAGCGCTACCGTCATCACGACAACCACCGGCGTTACCGTCGAAATTTACGGTGCCAACGGCAGCACGCTGCCCACCACGATCAGCAGCCCCGAATGGGCGCGCCTCGTTGGGCTGAAAGTGCTCAAGAAGAAAACCACGCCTCTAAAGCTGAAGACCAAGGGCAAGAGCTACCGCTACGTGCTGCTGTGGCTCGCCAAGGCCCCAGCCGGCTCGACCGCCGCGGCCCCGGGCACCGTCTCCATCAACGAACTGGAACTGTTTCCCCCGGCCTCGTAGGCTCCGGTCAGGAGGCTTGTGGGATTGAGCGCTTCTTACCCGACTTGGTTGCGGCAGCTCGCTTACGTGGCGCCCACACCTCATCGAGGAAGCCCGCGATCTCATTCGTGAGGCGCTCGGGCTGCAAGCGCAGCTCCACCAGCGAGTTGGCTTCGAGCAGGCGCGCGTTGGGCAGCTCTTCGGCGAGCATGCCCGCGTCTGAGAACGGGTGTACCGGGTCGCGGCGGTGTCCGAGCACGAGCGCGGGCATCGCGAACGTGCGCCGCTCGCTGCGGTGGGGGGCGATGCGCCCGAAGTAGAGCCCCTGGATGACCGCACCGCCCTGACCAGGGTCCTGGCGGATCAGGTCGAGCAGCACGTTGCCGTAGTAGGGCAGCAACCGTCGCGGTAGCGTCCTGGCGATGCTTGCCACGCGCTTCATCACCGGCTCGCCGAACGTGAGCGCGACCAGGATCGGCGTGAACGCCAGCGCGCAGGACAGCAGCGCGTTGTCGAGCACCGGCATCTCCACGATCATGCCGCGCAGGCGCTCGGGCGCGACGCTTGCCAGCTCCAGCGACGTGTTCGCGCCCAGCGAGGTGCCCATCACGACCGCCTCGGGCATCTCCAGGTGATCCATCAGCGCGATCAGCTGTTCGCCGAACTGGCTCATCGAATAGCGCCACATGTCGCGCGGGCGATCCGATTCGCCGTGGCCGAGCATGTCCACCGTGATTACTCGGTTGCCGCGCGCGGCGAGGTCTTCGGCGAGTGGCCGATGCATCTTCTGGGAGAGCAGCAGGCCATGCACGAGGATCAGGGGTCGCTTGGCGGCGCTTGCGCGGCGCGAGGTCTTCGCGCGTGTGCCGTCGCCCGCCAGCGCCGCGGGGCCTCCGCCGAACTCGGTGTAGGCGATGCGCTGGTCGTTGAACATGAACGACGCCACAACCTCAGCCTATCGCCGATCTGCTTCCGCAGCCGTGCCGCGCACGGTCGCCTGCTCACGGCATTACTCGCGCGGGCCCGGACGAAGCCGTGGATCGTCCGGGCCCGGCCCCCTCTCCGGAGGTCACCCGAATGGGCTATCGGATGACCTGCTTTTAGAAACCGTCGGGGTCGCCGAAGGTGCGGTAAAGCCCGTCATCCACTCACCGCTCACCGCGAGCGACCGCCGCCCACCCAGTCTCGCCCGTGCGCGCGGAGCGGCGGAGCGCTAGCTTTGGCTGCGCAACCAATTTTCAGGAGGAGAGATCATGGCCAAGCAGCCCCGAATCCTCGCCGGGCAGACCGCGGCAATCACCGGCGCCGCGCGCGGCATCGGCAAGGCGACCGCGCAGGCGCTGCTGCGCCAGGGCATGAGGGTCGCGATCGGCGACGTGGACCTCGACGCGGCCCGCGAGACCGCCGCGGAGCTGGGCGCGAGTGCCGTGGCACTACCGCTCGACGTCACCGACCGTGCGTCGTTCGCCGCGTTCCTCGACGGTGCCGAAGCGCAGCTGGGGCCGGTGGAGGTGCTCGTCAACAACGCCGGCATCATGCAAATCGGACGCTTCGTCGACGAGGACGACCTGACCGCACGGCGCATGATCGACATAAACCTGCACGGGGTCATCCTCGGCACCAAGCTTGCGCTCGAGCGAATGGTGCCGCGCGACCGTGGGCACATCGTGAACATCTCCTCCCAGGCAGGTAAGTTCGGCTCGCCCGGGGGCGCCACCTACTCCGCCACCAAGCATGCCGTGGTCGGCCTCACCGAGGCGGTGCGCGGCGAGCTGCGCCTGATGAAAGCGCACATCGACATCAGCTACGTGATGCCGTTCGTCGTCAACACCGAACTGGGCTCGGGCCTCGGTGAGGCACGCGGGCTAAAGAACCTACAGCCGCAGGATGTGGCCGACGCGATCGTCGAGGCGCTGCAAACAGGTCGCGTGGAAGTGTGGGTGCCGAAGTCGGCCAAGCGCACCAACGTGTTCGGTGTGCTGCTCCCGCGCCCGCTCGCCGAGGGCCTCGCCCGTGCACTGAAGGCCGACCGAGTGCTCGCGGGCGCCGACGCGAGTGTGCGTCGCGGCTACGAGTTGCGCGCCTCGCACTCCGAGCCTGGCCTCGACGCCGCGCCGGAGGCTCCTCAACTCACCGACGGCTCAACCGGCGGTTAGCCACTCCGCGATCTGGCGACCTATCTCGGGACCCGCGTCCTCCTGCAGGAAGTGAGAGGCGTTCTCGATCGTTCGCGGCGTCTCGCGGCCGATCGCCTGGGCGAAGCGCTCGCCGGTGGCGAGGGGCAGGATCGGGTCGGAGTCGGCCCACAGCATCAGCGTCGGGCGTCTGTCGTCCCTGAGTGCGTCCAGCACGCGCTGCCCCGCCTGTGCCCCTGGGGCGTCGGGCTCGTGCGGGATCATCAGCGGGAAGGCGCGCGCCCCCGCCTTGGAGGCAATGCTTGGATAGGGCGCCTCGTACGCGGCGATGACCTCGTCGCCAGGGTCGTTCTTGCAGGCGCCGCGCACGAGCATCCCGACAGGCAGGTCCTCGGTGCGCTCCACGAAGTCGCGGAACGCCGTCCACGCGTCGGTCATCTTCTGGTGGCCGGTGAACAGACCCGTGTCGAGGATCACCAGTCGCTCGATGCGCTGCGGGTGCTCGACGGCGAGGCGCAGCCCGATCGGACCACCCCAATCGTGCACCACGATGGTGGCACCGCGCACGTCCAGTTCCTCAAGCAGCGGGGCGACCGCCGCCACGTGGCGGTCGTAGGAGTACCAGTCGATGTCGATCGGCTTGTCCGAGCGCCCGAACCCCGGCAGATCCGGCGCTATGCAGCGAAAGCCCGCGTCGCGCACGGGCACCAGTACCTTGCGCCACAGAAACGACCACGTCGGCTCGCCGTGCATGAATAGCACCGGAGTCCCTTGCCCCTCGTCTATGTGCGCGAGCCGCAACCCGTCGTGCTCACGGTGGTGCGCCTTGAACGGGAAGTCGGGTAGACCCTGCAGCAGCTCATCCGGGGTGCGCACCGCATCGGTCATCGCGCGGCGAAGCATACCTGCGATCCGCCCCGCAAAGTTCTAGGCTGCACCCAACCACCACGCGAGAAGGGACCCCAAATGGACGTACTTGCCAGGATCGACGAGGCTCGCCGCCAATACAACGTGCTCGAGCACCCCTTCTACCAGCGCTGGAGCGCCGGCGAGCTGAGCGCCGAGGAGCTTGGGTTCTATGCCGGTGAGTATCGCCATGCGGTCGTGGCGTTGGCGAGCGCGTCGGAGGCCGCCGCCGCCAAGGCCGGCCCCGAGCATCGAGCCGGCCTGGAGCGCCACGCCGCCGAGGAGCGCGACCATGTGGCGATGTGGGACGAGTTCGCAGCCGCAGCCGCAGCCGCAGCCGCCGGTGCAGAGTCGGGTCGCGAGCCCCTGTGCGAGACCGAGGGCTGCGTGCGCGCCTGGGTGGAGGGCGAGAGCCTGCTCGAGCACCTTGCCGTGCTGTACGCGGTCGAGGCGAGCCAGCCCGCCATCGCGCAGACGAAGCTCGACGGGCTGCTCGAGCGTTATGGCTACACGCCCGAAGGCCCGGCCGTCGAGTACTTCGAGCTGCATGCTGTGCTCGACGTCGAGCACGCCCGCCAGGCGCGTGAGCTGATCGAGCGGCTGATCGGCGAGAGCGACGAGGCCGAGCGCTCCGCGCAGGCCGAGCGGATGGTGCAGCGGGCTACGGCCGCCCTGCGAGGCAACTGGGAGCTGCTCGACGGTGTGGAGCGGCATTTCGTGCCTGTCGGCTGAACGTCTGACGCTGAGTGCGCGGTGGACGCTGCGCGGGCTCCGCGAAAATTTGTGAGCCTCTTCTGATCCGACCGTGCCCGTGGTGCGAAGGTGTCGATATGCGTACCACGGGTTTCCAATGAAGATCGCGATCGTCGGAGCCGGCGTGTCCGGGATGGTCGCGGCGCACCTGCTCTACCCGCGTCACGAAATCGTCGTGTTCGAGGCGGGCGAGCGCGCGGGCGGCCACGCGAACACCGTGCGCGTGGACACCCCTGAGCACACCCACCACGTTGACACGGGCTTCATGGTGTTCAACGATCGCAACTACCCCAACTTCGAACGCCTGCTCGGACGCCTCGGCGTCGCCTCCCAGCCCTCGGACATGAGCTTCGGCGTTAGCGATGGGCTCGGCGACTTCGAGTACAACAGCGCTTCCCCGAATGGGTTGTTCGCAAAGCGGGCACACCTCATTACGCCTTGGTTTCACCGCATGATCGCCGACTTGGTGCGCTTCAACCGCAGCGCCCGCGAGCTATTGCATGGTTACGACGAGGACATATCGCTTGGGGAGTGGCTTGAGCGTGGCGACTTTTCCGAGGCGTTTGTGAAGCGGTTGATCGTGCCCCAGGTGTCGGCTGTGTGGTCGGCCGAGCCGCAGCAGATGTCGAGCTTCCCGGCACGCTTTCTAGTCGAGTTCTTCGACAACCACGGAATGCTCGCGCTGACCGGGCGTCCCCGCTGGAGCACGGTTGCCGGCGGATCGGAGAGCTACGTGCGCGCGCTCGTGCAACCGTGGCGCCACTGTTTGCGTCTTGGCGCGCCCGTGCAGTCGATCGAACGTCAGGAGGATCGCGTAATGGTCAAGTCGCACGGCGGGGAGGCCGAGCGTTTCGACGAGGTCGTGATCGCGACCCACTCCGACCAGGCGCTGGCGCTACTTGCCGACGCCAGCGCGCGCGAGCATCAGATTTTGGGGGCAATGCCATATCAGTCCAACGAGGCGGTGCTACACACCGATTCGAGTCTGCTACCTCGCCGCCGCCGCGCATGGGCGAGCTGGAACTACCACTTGACGAGCACTCCAACCGGCAGTGCCACCGTCACTTACCACATGAATCGACTGCAGTCCCTGAGCGCCGACCGCGAGCTGTGTGTGACGCTCAACCGGACCGAGGCGATCGATCCGGCGCGGGTCATCCGCACGATCCCCTACGCCCATCCGGTCTACACCATCAATGGCATACGTGCACGCGAGCGGCGTGCGGAGATAAGTGGGCGCAATCGCACCCACTACTGTGGCGCCTACTGGGGCTCCGGCTTTCACGAGGATGGAGTGCTGAGCGCGCTTGCCGTCGGCGAGCATTTCGGAGTGGGGCTGTAGGGATGCACGCACGAGCCGCAAGCACCGTTCGTGTCGATGGCGAGCCCGACCTCGGCGTCGCCGATACCGCGAGTGCGATCTACGAAGGCACGGTGCGCCACCGGCGCTTCGAGCAGCGCACGAGCGAATTCCAGTACCGACTCGCGCTTGCCTACATCGATCTGGAGGAGCTACCCACGCTGCTCGGGGGACAATTGGTGTTGCCCCGTCCCGGGCTCGTACGTTTTCGCCGCCGTGACTACCTTGGCGAGGAGCGGGCGCCGTTGGCTCGCGCCGTGCGCGACCTTGTCGCCACACGGGCGGGCGTGCGGCCGACGGGCCCGATCCGCCTGCTCGCCAACCTCAGCAGCTTCGGACACTGTTTCAACCCCGTCAGCTTCTACTACTGCATGGACGAGCCCGCCGAGCAGATGCAGGCGGTCGTCGCGGAGGTCACCAACACGCCGTGGGGCGAGCGCCACTCCTACGTCCTCCCGCGCGCAGCCGATAGCGAGTCCGACCCGGTGCTCGCCGGCAGTTTTGCCAAGGCGCTGCACGTGTCGCCGTTCATGGGTATGGACCATCGCTATGAGTGGCGTATGACAGTGCCGGGAGAGAGCTTGTCGGTTCACATCGCCAGCAGCCACGAGGGCCGGCTCGCGTTCGACGCGACGCTCTCGCTGCGCCGCCGCGAGCTGACGAAAGCGTCGTTGGCGCGCATGACCGCCCGCTATCCGTCGAGCGCGCTGCGCGTGCTCGCGTTGATCTACGCGCAGGCGGCACGCCTGAAGCTGCGGGGCATAGCGGTGCACCCCCACCCTGCCGGGAGTACGAAATGAGCGCCTGGCTGGCGCGTCGCGTCGCCCACGGGCTACTGCGGCGCGTGAGTTCGGGCAGCCTGACTGTCATCGAGGAAGGGCTCCAGACGGTCACATTCGGCGAGGGTGCGCCTCGCGCGACCGTGTACGTGCGCTCCGCGCACGCTTGGCGGATGTTCCTACGCGGCAGCAATGGCCTCGCCGAGGCGTATGCGCGCGGGCTGTGGGATTCCCCTGATCCCACTGCCGTCGTGCGTGTCGCGGCTCGCAACGCCGGTGCGCTCGACCGCCTGCGTGCGCGCTTCGCGCCCTTGCTGGCCCCCGCCCAGCGCGCCCGTGCGCTCCTGCGCGCCAACAGCCGCAGCCGTAGCCGCCGCGACATCGCCGCCCACTACGACCTCGGCAACGAGCTGTTCGAGCTGATGCTCGACCCCACGATGAGCTACTCCTGCGCGCTGTTCGAGCGCCCCGGCATGACGCTGGAGCAGGCCTCGCTCGCCAAGCTCGAGCGCGTGTGCGAGTGGTTGGATCTGGGGCCCGACGACCATCTGCTGGAGATCGGCAGCGGCTGGGGCGCGCTCGCGCTGCACGCGGCCGCCACTCGCGGATGTCGCGTCACGACGACCACGATCTCGCGCGAGCAGCACGCTTATGCCAGCGAGCTGGTCCGCGGTGTGGGTTTGGAGGAGCAGGTGACGGTGCTGCTCGAGGACTACCGCGACCTGCACGGGCAATACGACAAGCTCGTCTCGATCGAGATGATCGAGGCAGTCGGCTGGCGGCACTTCGGCACCTTCTTCGAGTGCTGCTCGCGGCTGCTCGCGCCAGATGGGGCGATGCTGTTGCAGGCGATCGCGATCGACGACCGTGCATACGAGGTCGAGAAGGCTTCGCGCAGCTTCATGAACACCTACATCTTCCCAGGCGGCTGTCTACCCTCGCTGGGCGTCATCGAGCGCGAGGTGAGGCGGCGCACCGACATGCGTCTCGCGCGCCTGGACGACATCACTCCCCACTACGCACGCACGCTGCGCCTCTGGCGCGCCAGCTTCGAGCAAAACGCTCGGCGGCTCGCCGCACTCGGCTACGACGAGCGCTTCCGGCGACTGTGGCGGCTGTATCTCGCCTACTGCGAGGCCGGCTTCGCCGAGCGGCGTATCGGCGACGTGCAGCTGTTGTTGACCAAGCCGCGCTGGTCCGCGCCGAGCGTTGCGCGGCATGTCGATGCCGAGGAGGGCGTGCGCGCGCGAGCGCTCAGTAGCGCGAGTGCGGGCGGTTGACGTTCGCGAACTGCGCGCGACTCGCGCAGGCCACGCTCAGTTGCGCGACTTGCGGGTAAACAGTCGCGCGGTCATCGCGTCCAGCACAAACGTGGGTCCGCGGGCGGCGAGCATCGCCAAGCCCGAGCGACCGCCTGGGCCGAGCATGCGTCTGTCGGCTTCGATCGCGCTCACCACCCTGCCCGCCCACTCCTCGGGCGGAATGCGGTCCCAACCGGAGGTGTCCATGTGGCGTCCGTATGCCTGCTCGGTCGCGCTCAGCATGTCGGTCTGCACGCCCGGCGTGACGAGGTGCATCGCGTGCACGCCCGTGCCCCGCAACTCGCGGCGCAGCGATTCGGTGAGCGCCACCACCCCCGCCTTCGAGGCCGCATAGGTGCTCGCGGCGGGGAAGTACGCATAGCCGCTGATCGACGCGTTGTTCACGATCGTGCCCTTGTGGCGATACAGCATCCCCGGGAGGATGCGCTGGGTCAAGTGCGCGACGGCCACAAGGTTCACCTGGAACATCGCGTACAGCTCGTCGGTCGATTGCTCCTCCAGTAGCCCGCCAGTCATCAGGCCCGCGTTGTTGATGAGCAGGTCGATCTGGCCGAGGTCGGGCCCGAGCACATTGCAGCACTCATCAATGCTCGCCTGGGAGGAGAGGTCCATGCGCACCGCCCGCACCTCGTTCGCGCCACCGGACGGCGGGATGGGAGGCTCGAAGGTGTCAGGGGACCGCACCCCCGCGAGCACGGTCTGCAGCGGCAGTTCGGAGAGGCGCCCGACGAGCGCGCGCCCGATCCCACGGTTCGCACCGGTCACGAGGGCGGTGGCATCGGCAAAGTCCATCTTGCAAGGGTAGGGCGCGCGTCTGCGTGTCCTACGCACATGTCGTACCACCGCGCGTGTCACACAACGGCGCGCGTGTCGTGGAGCGTCGAGCGCGTCCCTGCGAGGCTTGCCAACATGGACGTGTGAGCACGCTCTCCGAGGGACGTACGCCGCGTCTCACCGCCACGATGCGCGAAGGCGAGCGGGTTACGCCGCTTGAGCTGTTCTTCGACCTCGTGTTCGTGCTCGCGCTGACGCAGTGCACGACGCTGATGGCGCGCACCCCGACCTGGATCGGCCTGCTCAAAGGTGTGCTCGCGCTCGGGATGCTGTGGTGGGCGTGGACGGGGTACGCGTGGCTGACGAGCGTCGTCGATCCCGAGGAGGGCAGCGTGCGGCTCGTGATCTTCACGGCGATGGCGGCGATGCTCGTGGCCGCGCTCTGTGTGCCGGGGGCGTTTGGCAGCGAGGCGCTGCTGTTCGCCTGCGCGTATGCGGTTGTGCGCGCCGCGCACATCGCACTGTTCACGATCGCAAGCCGGGAGGACCCCGTGCTGCGGCACTCCGTTGCCGGGCTCGCCTACAGCACCGCGATCGGCGCCGGGCTGCTGTTCGTCGCGGCCGCTACGAGCGGAGCGCTGCAGATCGGCCTGTGGGGACTCGCGCTGGTGCTCGACATGGGCGGGCCGTTCCTGTTCGGCGCTGACGGCTGGAAGCTTGTGCCGGGGCACTTCGCCGAGCGCCACGGCCTGATCGTGCTGATCGCCTTGGGCGAGTCGATCGTCGCGCTCGGTGTGGGCGCCCGGGCGGTGATCGACGCCGACGTCGTGCTTGCAGCGGTGCTCGGCGTGATCGTGGCGGCGACACTCTGGTGGGTGTACTTCGACGTGACCGCGCTTGTCGCCGAGCGGCGCTTGTCGAACGCTAAAGAAGGGCGCGAGCGTAACGAGCTGGCACGCGACTCCTACTCCTATCTGCACTTCCCGATGGTCGCCGGCATCGCGCTGCTGGCGGTCGGCTTGAAGGTCACGATCGAGCACGACGGCGACGATCCATTGAAGCTCGTGCCCACGGCTGCGCTGCTCGGCGGTGCAGCCGCATATCTACTCGCGCACGTTGCTTTCCGCCTACGCAACGTCCAATCGCTCAGTGGCCGGCGGCTCGTGTGTGCGCTCGTGTTGCTGGCGCTGGTGCCGGTCACGCTGGCATTGAAGACGTCATCGCTCGAGACGCTCGCGATCCTTGCGGCGGTGTTGAGTCTGCTGATCGTCTACGAGGTCACTCGCTACGCCGACGTGCGCGAGCGCGTAAGGCATCAGGGGTCGCCGGGGCCAGGCCCGCCGCCGTGAGTGCACAGCGAGCCCGGCGCAAGCTTGCTCCTAGAAGAAGTACTGCTTGGCGATCAACCCCGCCAGCGCCGCATAGCCCAGAGTCGTCGGGTGGATGTCTTCCAGCGGTGTGCACATGTTCGTCAGCAGGCAGATCGTCGGTTCTTCAAGCGCGCCCGGCGGGTTGAACACCGGCAGCGGGTCGGCGAAGCGTGCTCCCACAGTCGAGGCGACTTTGCTCATCACTTCATTGAGGTCGGCCGTCAAGGTGTCGCCGCCGGCGAGCTTTTCGCCAAACGGGTTGTAGAGCCCGAGCACGATGATCGTCGCGTGTGGGGCCGCGCCGCGCAGGTCGGCGAGGATCAGGCCGAGGTTCGCGCCAATGTGCGTGAACAGTGCCGGCGCTTCTTTGACGACGCAAGCCGCTTCTCGTTTGCAGGTCGTCTCGATCACGCCGAGCGCGTCGTTCGCGCCGATGTCGATCGTGATTGGGTTGACGGCTCCGGGATGTGCGTTCAGATAGGCAAGCGCGTCAGAGAGCTGTGAGGACGTCGGGCCACCCACATAAGGGTGGTGCAGTGGGAACTCCAGCTGGTACGCGCACGGGCCGTTGATGAACGATTCGGTCGTCTCGCCCGGGCAACCGTCGTTGACCACCTGCAGGCCGGGGTCGCCCAGTTTCAGGACCTTCGCAAAATCATCGACGTATCCCGTGTTGTAGTCGGCGGGATTCTCTTCGGGGTACAGTTCGTCGAACTTCGCCTCGGAGTAGCCGAACGCGAGTGAATCCCCAAGCGCCAGGTAGCTGAGCTGCGGGCTTGGGTGTCCTGGACCTTTCTGCCCAGGCCCTTTCTGTCCTGGGCCTTTCTGTCCCCGCCCACCGTTCGGACCTTTGTGTCCAGGCCCGCCGTTTCGACCCGGCCATCCATGTTGCGGTGCGGAATGAGACGAGCGCCCCGACCAGCCGTGGGTTCTTCCGCCGTGCGACGGTCCGCTCGCGACGGCCGAAGAGGCCAGCCACATGGTGGCGAGCACTGTCACGAGAATCGCGATGCTTACAAGCGGAGCCATGCCCGTGAGTGGGCGCAAGTTGAACCGAGCCCGGCTGACCATTTCTGCCTCCCTGCTGCTGTTGGCTTGCCAGGCGACCCCCGTACCCCGCCTGGATCGACCTACCCAACGTACCCGTGGACGCTTGTTGTCAAACTGTCCGCGTTGTTGTCAAGCGGCTGCAACGTCGATGGGAAACCGCCGGCTCTCGCTCGACGGTCTCCTCAGGCGACGGTCGCGAGCTGTGCGTCGGCTTCGTGCCTGTGCGACGCGCCGGGACGCTCGCGCAGGATCAGCTCACATCCGCGCGACGGGCTGATGGTGATGCTGCGCCTGCGTGCTCGCTCGGGTGTCTTTCCCACCGCGACAAGCAGGTTCTGCTGTATCACCTCGCGCAGCACGATCTTCATCTCCAGCATCGCGAAGCTCGCGCCGAGACAGCGGCGACGCCCACCGCCGAACGGCAGCCAGGTGTAGGTTCCCGGGGCTTTGCCGCCCTCACTCTCCAGGAAGCGCTCGGGGCGAAACGCGTTCGGCTGCGGATAGATGTCGGGATCGTGATGGACGAGGTAGGCGCTTGCGATCAACACGGCGCCGGGCGGGTAGCTGACGCCACCGATCTCAACCTGCTGCTTGACCAGGCGCGGCTCGGCGTTCATCAGCACGGGGCGCAGGCGCATGATCTCGTGGATCGTGGCCGTCAGGTAGGCGCTGTCGGGGTCGTCGTCCAGCTCGCGCGCCAGTCGCGCTGTCACATCTGGTTGGCGTGAGAGCAGCTCAAAGCCCCAGGCCAGCTGCGAAGCGGTCGTCTCGTGGCCGGCGACCAACGCCGTGACCAGCTCGTCGCGCAGCTCGGCCGGGCTCATCGGCGAGTCGTCGTCGTGGCGCGCCGATAGCAACAGCGTGAGCACATCGGGACCGTGTGCGTCTTCGCGACGACGCTCCTCGATCAGCTCAAAGATCAGTCTGTCGGTTTCCTCGCCGAGCCGTTCCAGGCGGCCCATTGGGCCACGACCGGCCAGCGCGCGTTGCGCGAATGGGAGCAGGGAGATCGGGTTCTCGGCGAACTCGAGCACCTGGGTCAGCAGTTCGCGCAGGCGGTCCAGCTGGGCGCCCTGCTCGAGCCCGAACACAGCGCGCAGCACGATCTCGAGCGTCAGCTGCTGCAGGCGCGGGTGCAGTGCGACCGGCTGATCTTGTGGCCAGGTGGCGATCTCGCGCTCGGTCAGCTCGGTCATCAGCTCGGCCAAGCTCTGCATCGCATCGCCATGAAAGGCGGGCAGCATCAGCTTGCGCTGCTGCAGGTGCGGCTTCTCGTCGAGCAGGATCACCGAGTTGGGTCCGACGATCGGCTCGAGGATGCGCGCGCCCTCACCCGGGTGCAGCACCTCCGGCGGCGCCTGGAAAACCTGCTTGATGTCCTCTGGATCGGAGAGGACCACGAATGGCGGCTGGCCGAGCAACCGGACCGAAAAGCGCTTGCCATAGCGCTCGCGGGCGCGCAGCACCACGGTCGTCGGGCGCAGCCATGAGCCGGCTATCTGCAGACTGGCGGGCACTTTGGGCCCGGGGGGAAGTTGACGCTTGATGCGACGGTTCTCCAGGATGCTGTTCACGGTGAGGCTCCGTTCCTGTTCGTCTCGCTGGGCGTGTCGTGGGGCCTTGAGCGTAGCGCGGACAGCAGCAATTGGCTAGACGGCCAGTCTAAGGGATTTCCCCTAAGTGCGTGCGAGGGTGCTCACGCGCCCACGACCGGCTCGGCGTCGGCCGACCTCTCTTCGTCGCGCACCTGGAAGAACTCGGCTCCCTCGATGTTCAGGTGCGGCGTGACGCGGTCGAGCCAGTCCGGCATGTACCAGTTGACCTTGCCCATCAGGATCATCAGCGCGGGCACCAGCAGGCAGCGCACGACGGTCGAATCGAGGATCACCGCGACGGCGAGCCCGACGCCGAACTGCTTGATCGTGGGCGATCCGTTGAGCACGAAGCTACCGAACACGAACACCATGATCATCGCCGCGGCGGTGATCACGCGTGCGCTCGTGACAAGGCCGGAGACCACCGAGCTGCGGTTGTCCTCGCCGGCATGTACATGCTCCTCGATCTGGCTGACGAGGAACACCTCGTAGTCCATCGAGAGTCCGAACAGAATCGCGAACATGAACAGCGGCACGTAGGAGACGATCGGAACCGGTCCGCTGAGGCCGATCAGCCCGCTCAGCCAGCCGTATTGGAACACCGCGGTGAGCACGCCATAGGAGGCGCCGATTGACAGCAGGTTCATGAGCGCCGCTTGCGGCGGCACCACGACAGTGCGGAAGGCGAGGATCAGCAGCACGAAGCTGAGCGCGATCACGACCAGGATCTGTAGCGGCAACTTTTCGGATATCTGCGATGCCAGGTCGATGTTGCCCGCGGTGCTGCCGCCCACGTCCGCGTGCATGTCGCTGCCTTTTTCAGCGCCCGGAATGACACTCGCGCGCAGCTCTTCGACCAGTTCCTGTGTCGCTTTTTCGGCTGGTCCGGTGGTGGCGATCGCGTTGAAGTAGGCGGTGGTCCCGGCCTTGTCGATCTGCACCGGCGTCTCGGCGACGACGCCGGGCGTCGCCGAGATGTCCTTCTGCAACGTCTGCAGCCGCGCG
>DATNKN010000344.1:0-5347 GCA_035603375.1 Solirubrobacteraceae bacterium | reverse complement strand
CCACTCGCCACGGCGATGATCGTCGCGATCATTTCGTGCACAGGCAGGCACCGGGGCTGCGACACGCCGACTTCCCGGCGGAGGTGACCCAGCAGATGCTGCACCGCTGGGCGGCAGGACTGGACGAGCGTTTGGAGGTGCTCGACGATCAAGTCGTCGCGGGTGTGAAGGTGACGGTGCTGGTGCGCTCTGTGACGGGCAGACAGGTCGCGTTGTGCTACTCAAGCGGCGCGCTGGGAGCAGAGGTGTGGCAGGAACAGCACGCAGCGCTTGAGCGCACTGGGGTCGCTGGAGTGTGGCTGCTGCCACCGCGGGCGCGGTACTTCTCACCGCCCCAAGCACAGCCCTCGCCGCCCGGCGAGGAGGCGGAGGGCTTGGTCCTCGACACGCACCTGTTCAAAACGATGCGCAGGGAAGGGTCGTGGCCGCTGATCGTGAACATCGAGCGAGAAGAGGTCGCGAACCTGATCGTGCCCGGCAAGGCGGTCGCGACCAGGCTGGGGTTGCCAAAACCGCCGTTCGCGGAGGACGTCCTGCATGTGGTGGTGAGCCCGCTTGGGAGCTGCACGCTGTGCAAGGACGGGATGGCGAGTCCGGCTGTGAACAAGTGGCAGCTGGAGAAGATCCGCGAGGGGTACCGCAAGCGGATGGATCGGGCTCATGGCGCGCGCGAGCGCACGCAGAGTGCTCGCCGTGACCAGCGTGTGCGCGTTGGGCACGCTGATCTTGCCGTGGCCTATCGTGCCTATAGCGAGGTGAGCCGTGTTCGCGAAGCACAGCAAGCGCAAGCGCCCACGGCAAACGCCGCGGCAGGCGTGGCGCTCGCGGAGCGCCAGCAGACGATGAGCGTTGCAATAGAGACGCTCAAGAGCGGGGAGCTATGTGCACCAAGCGAATCGATCGAGCGGGAGTACCGCTCCCCCGGGCGACGGGCGATGGTGTGGCTCGCCGGGAAGCTGGCGCGCATATTCCAACCGCGCCCGGCGGCCTGAGAGGCATCTGACGCGACGCGTGGCGGCCGGCGCGCCTTCGTGGGCGCCGGCCGCCAAAGCGTCTCGACATCGCGAGGATCACCGAGCTGGCCTAACGTTCGCGCGCGATCGCGACAGCGAGTCGGACTGATGGAACGGCGCCGATTATTTGTCGGCGGTGATGGTGTCCAGAGAGGTTCTGCGGGTGTTCAGCGGGGCACTTGACGCGAGCAGACCGATCTCAGATCGCCACTATTGGATGCTTGCCACCGACAGGTCGGCGAAGCAGTAAGGGGTATACATGAGGCCGAACAGGTTCCCGTCGGCCAGGAAGCCGTTGCGCACGTGTCGCAGCGCGCTGTCCACGGTCCCTCCCGACTCAAACAGCTTCGCGAAGAATTCCTGGGCCAGCTCCATCGCCTGGGTCTGCTCCACCCGCACCTCCGTGCCCACGAAGCCGGCGGCCTGCCCCTTGCTCACAAACGCTCTCAGGTAGTCCACCAAGTCCTCTGGGGTGATCCCCGCCGACCCGCACGCGTTCACAAACACCAGTGGTCGCGGGTCGGTCCACATGTAGCGCTTGCGTTTGGCTGCCACCTCCATCCAGCCGATCAGATCCTGTGGCGAGAGGCGCTCGTTCTTGCCCATTCCCAGCATGGTCGTCGCGCCGTTGCGCTCGCCGTGGCAGAGGAAATACAGGATCGGCAGGTCATCCTCGATCAGGGCGCGCAGCTCTTGTACCGTCGGCGCTTTGTGGAGTGCGAGTCCCCCGTCAGCGCTCGCGAACGTCGCGGCCAGGCTCTCCACGTGCTTAGCGAGTCGCTTCCTGTCGATCCCGCGCTCGCTCTCGCCCACCACTGCCCGGCTGCCCGCTGAGTAGCGAATCGTCCTCGCCGGGCGTTCGGTCGAGTTCAACAGCTCGATGCTGTACCGATAGCCCCAAAACCCAAACGGACACAGCACCCCCTCGGCGTGGCTCGGCTCCTGCGCATGAGGACACTCGCGTGCGTCTGGCGCCACCATCGCGCTCGCCCCGTCCCAATCGGCGACAACCGAGCATATCTCCAGCTTCTCCGGCGGGATCGAGCTTGAGATGAAGATGTCATACACAAAGCTCCACGGCAGCGTAAAGGTCGAGCCCTGTGTCATCGCCACCTGCAGCACCGTATCCGGGGCCGCCCCCGCCACGTCGCGCACGGCCCTCTGCAGCTTCGGGTCAAGCGCCGAATACAAGTCCCAGCCCAGTGGCGCGATCCGGCGTAGGCTGTGAATCAGCTCATCGCGCCGCTGCCTGCGCCTGCGAGGAGCCTCGTCGGTCAAGCGCTTGCGCAGCTCCGCGACCTTCGAGCCCACACGCTGGTGCTCGATCGGAAACGTCACCGGCTCTGCCAGGGGTGCGCCGCTCGCATCACCTGCTCTTACCGTCAGCTCGTGGCGCTCGCCCGGGCTGTCGTTGGCGATCACCGTCACCCGTGGGCGCTTGGAGATCACGTTCACATCTGTTCCCAGCCGCGTCGAGAGCGTGAAGTCGGTCTGCACTTTGAGGCTTTCCCCCAGCTCTGCATCCACTCTCTGGGACTGCAACACAGTGTTGCGATACAGGTAGCTCAACCGTGCCCGCGCGTGCCCGCGCCCGCCTGGGGCCCTCAGCACAAACTCCACATACCTGCTGCGTCCGTCCTCGGCCACCGCCGCGCCGCCATCGGTCGGCAGCAGCAAGCGCCGCTCCACCACCGCCCCCCTGCGCAGATCGCCAGGCTCGGTCCCCACCGCGAAGTCGCTGCTGCTCAACAGCACATCGATCCACACGTCCTCAGCGGGGAGCAGATCTTCCGGGAACGCCACAACACGCTCCACAAGCGAATCCTGGCGCAACGCGCCGATGTCCACGCGCAAGTGCGCCAGCTCATCCGGCGCGAAGTACTTAAGTGGATAGCCGTCGCCGTTGAGCAGGCGCACATTCGCACAGCGCTCGCCCCGTCGCGACGCGTCTGGCGGCGATGGCTCCATCGCGGCAGTGGGTTGAGCTTCGGTGTCCATTCCCATCGTCTCGGCGATCAGTTCGAACAGTCGTGCGTGCTCCTCATCCGGCGTCCGCGCAGCGCCGTACGCAGGCGTATCCTCGCTTGCGGAAGGTGCCCAAACGTCCTGTGAGTCCGTGCGTGTGCGCGTGCGCGTCCGCCCGAGTTCCCGTTCGCGCTCGTGCTCAGCTCTGCGTTTTTTGACCTGCCTGCGTCGCGCCACCAGCGGAACGGCCGCCGCCGCCAACGCCAAGGGAAGCGCCGGCAGGATCTCGGTTAGGGAGATCGAAGCGAGCATCATTGGGTGCGGATCAATTGTCGGCTCCGAGCCAGGTAGAGCCTTTGAACAGCGTATGCCCCAGCACCAGATAGCCGAAGAAGCCCCCCGCCAGCCCGATCGCATAGCAGCCAAACAGCGTCTGGCTGTCAAACAGAGTCGTGACGGCCGCCCCACCCACCGCCGCGATCACGCTCGCGATATCCGACAGCTTCACCGCGTCGCCGCTGCGGCGCAGCGTCCTATACGTGATCCAGCCGATTACCACCCCGAAGCAGATCGCGCCAGCTTCCCCGGTCGACATCCCGCATCTCCCTTTTCCGAATTTGTGCGGATGCCAAGATAGCGAACCGATCAGCGCACCAAATGGCCGTCGCGTGTTGAGGGGTCAGGATGGAGGTCAGGCCGGCGCGGCGGCGGGTCGATGGGGTGCACGCGCTCTACGACTAACAAGTGCTCCCCGTCGACTTCGCGGCCGGCGAGCCCCGGCAGTTCGACCTTGCGCATGACTGGGGCGCTCTGCGCAGGCGCTACGGCGGGCTCGGCCAGTCGCCCACGCTCAACTGGGTCTACGAGCATGTGAGCAACCTGGGCGCCACCGTTGCGCTGTTGGAGCACGAGTACATCGATGGCGACTACCGCGAGATCCTCGGCGTCTGCGCTCGGTAGAAGAAATCGCCTGACCCACGCACGCGCGTCGAGTGCCTTTCAGATTTGGTCCTCTCCGGCCGATGATCCCAGAGATCGATTCGAATGAGCGGGAGACGGCTACATGTCGGCTGACGAGGACCGGGTCAACATCGTTGAGTACTGGCGTGGGGTGGAGTTGTTGTCTCCTCAGTCGCTTGACAGGGTCGATGAGGACGATGAGCGGGTTTCGCGGGTTGAGGTTGGTGGGCCGCTGCCTTGGGAGGCGGGTCATGGGTTGCGTGAGCTTTGGTTGGGGGACAAGCAGGCTTGGCGGCATTTGGTGTTCTTGGGGGTGTTTTCGCTTGATCGTGCTTTTGGGGATGTTCGCCGGGCTTATCCTTCCGATGAGGGGATGTTGGATGAGTGGCCGCGGGCGGGGGAGAGTGCGCTTGCGGCTTTTGTCGTGGCTGATGATGGGCGGGCTGTTCTTGGCTCGCCGGTGCTTGCCAGTTGTGCTTGGGCTATTGGTCAGGCTTTGCGGGAGGGGCCCGCTTCGGTTGGTAGCGCCAGTTTTGAGCGGGTTTCCTCTTCGTTTCGCTCTGAGTGGGAGGAGGAGGTTGCCGCCGCGGCCGATGATGAGCGTGCTCGCGAGCTTGAGAGGGAGGGTTGGTTTGTTGGTCGTGAGCTTGGCGGCGATGATCTGGGCGCTTGCCTTGAGCTTGCCTCTCGGCTGTTGGAGTTGGATCGGCTTCCCGAGGATGCGGAGTTGCGTCGTGCGCTTGAGATCAGGGTCGTCAGTCGCACGGTTGCCGCGCGCGAGGCCCATGCTGCGGGCTCGCGCGAGCTGTTGAACAGTTTCTACGCGGAGGACCTTCGCAAGGTCGGTCGCGCTGTCACACAGGGTGCTTGTGGGCGCGCTTTGTGTGAATACCTCACGCCCGCGAGCAGGATCGACGTGGAGGCGCGGGTGGATGTCGAGCGTGACCTGACGCGTGTGCGCAAGTCGCTATCGCCGCATCGCATTCCGCTTGGTCGCTGGCCGAGCCCGACTGCGCATGTTCCCTCGTTGGGGCAGCAGCTCGGCCTGAATGAGATCCTTGGCGATTCCTCGCGTGGGGTTTGGGCGGTCAACGGGCCGCCCGGCACCGGCAAGACGGTGATGCTGCGCGACCTGCTCGCCGCGCTGGTCGTGGAGCGGGCTAAGAAGATGGTCGAGCTTGACCCGAGCGAGGCTTTCGAGGAGCCGCTGCCGTGGCGGGGACGACGCGTGCATCCCCCGGTCGCGGCGCTGTGCGGCTATGAGATTGTGCTGGCGTGCGCGACGAACGCGGCGGCTGAGAACGTGAGCGCTGAGATCCCTGCGGTCGATGCGATCGACTCGTGCTGGCTGGGCGCGTGCGACTATTTTCCGGAGGTTGCGACGCAGATGTTGACCCCGCCGGGCTGCG